>NZ_JBSHMS010000034.1:0-85810 GCF_053645575.1 Nocardia sp. NPDC055321 | reverse complement strand
GTGCGCGATCCCGCACTAGCGACGAGCGAAACGATCCCAGCGGGATCGTGTGGTGGGCGCGAAATCGTGCCCACCACCGAACTCGGCTGTGAAACAGCCCTTCTCAGCCGAGTATCGAGCCTTCCCGCCGCAGCGGGAAGGGGCCTTTCAGCCGCGAATCATCGGCTCATCCCCGCAACGTGCGGGGAGTGCATCAGCCGCGAATCATGTTGCGCAGCACGAACTGCAGGATGCCACCGTTGCGGTAGTAATCCGCCTCACCGGGGGTATCGATGCGCACGACCGCGTCGAACTCGACCTTCGAACCATCCGCCTTGGTGGCGGTCACCTGCATGGTCTTCGGAGTCACACCCTCGTTCAGCTTGGTGATACCCGAGATGTCGAAGACCTCGGTGCCGTCCAGGCCCAGCGACGCGGCGGACTGCCCGGCCGGGAACTGCAGCGGCACGACGCCCATACCGATGAGGTTGGAGCGGTGGATGCGCTCGAACGACTCGGTGATGACGGCCTTGACGCCCAGCAGGCTGGTGCCCTTGGCGGCCCAGTCGCGCGAGGAGCCCGAGCCGTATTCCTTGCCGCCCAGCACGACCAGCGGGATGCCCGCGGCCTGGTAGTTCTGCGAGGCGTCGTAGATGAAGGCCTGGGGCGCGCCTTCCTGGGTGAAGTCGCGGGTGTAACCGCCCGAGACGTCGTCCAGGAGCTGGTTGCGCAGGCGGATGTTCGCGAAGGTGCCGCGAATCATGACCTCGTGGTTACCGCGACGCGAGCCCAGGGAGTTGTAGTCCTTGCGCTCCACACCGTGCGAGTCCAGGTACTGCGCGGCCGGGGTGCCCGGCTTGATCGGACCGGCGGGGGAGATGTGGTCGGTGGTGACCGAGTCGCCGAGCAGCGCGAGGACGCGGGCGCCCTTGATGTCGGTGACGGGGCTCGGGTCCATCGACATGCCGTCGAAGTACGGGGCCTTGCGCACGTAGGTCGAGTTCTCGTCCCACGCGAAGGTGTCGCCCTCGGGGGTGTTCAGGCCCTGCCAGCGCTCGTCACCGTCGAAGACGGTGGCGTAGGACTTGGTGAACATGTCCCGGCTGATCGCCGACTTGATGGTGTCGTCGATCTCCTGCGGGGACGGCCAGATGTCCTTCAGGAAGACGTCGTTGCCGTCGGTGTCCTGGCCCAGGGCGTCGGTCTCGAAGTCGAAGTCCATGGTGCCGGCGAGGGCGTACGCGATGACCAGCGGCGGGGAGGCCAGGTAGTTCATCTTCACGTCGGGGGAGATACGACCCTCGAAGTTACGGTTGCCCGACAGGACCGCGGTGACCGACAGGTCGTTGTCGTTGATCGCCTTGGAGATCTCCTCCGGCAGCGGGCCGGTGTTGCCGATGCAGGTGGTGCAGCCGAAGCCACCCACGTAGAAGCCGAGCTTCTCGAGATACGGCCACAGGCCGGCCTTCTCGTAGTAGTCGGCGACGACCTGCGAGCCCGGGGCCATGTTGGTCTTGACCCACGGCTTGGAGGACAGGCCCTTCTCGACCGCGTTGCGGGCCAGCAGGGCCGCGCCCAGCATGACCGACGGGTTCGAGGTGTTGGTGCAGGAGGTGATGCCCGCGACCACGACGGCGCCGTGATCGAGCACGAAGTCACCGCGCTCGGGGTCCGAGACCTTGACCGGCTTGGACGGGCGGCCCGCATTGCCGTTGGCGGCGTTGGGAACCGGGTTGTCGTCGAACGCGGTGCCGGAGGCCACCGGATCGCTGGCCGGGAAGGACTCCTCGATCGCCTCGTCCAGCGCGGTGTGCGGGACCGGATCGTTGGTGTAGGTGGTGATGTCCTTGCGGAACGCGCTCTTGCTGTCCGACAGCAGGATTCGGTCCTGCGGGCGCTTCGGGCCGGCGATGGACGGCACCACGGTGCCCAGGTCCAGCTCCAGGTACTCCGAGTAGGCCGGCTCGTTGTCGGCGTCGTGCCACAGGCCCTGTTCCTTGGCGTACGCCTCGACGAGCGCGAGCTGCTCGTCGCTGCGGCCGGTGAGGCGCAGGTAGTTGATGGTCTCGCCGTCGATCGGGAAGATCGCCGCGGTGGAACCGAATTCGGGGCTCATGTTGCCCAGGGTGGCGCGGTTCGCGAGCGGAACCTCGGCGACGCCCTTGCCGTAGAACTCGACGAACTTGCCGACGACGCCGTGCTTGCGCAGCATGTCGGTGACGGTGAGCACCACGTCGGTGGCGGTCACGCCGGGCTTGATCTCACCGGTCAGCTTGAAGCCGACGACGCGCGGGATCAGCATGGAGACGGGCTGGCCGAGCATGGCGGCCTCGGCCTCGATGCCACCGACGCCCCAGCCCAGCACGCCCAGGCCGTTGACCATGGTGGTGTGCGAGTCGGTGCCGACACAGGTGTCGGGGTAGGCCTGGCCGTTGCGGACCATGACGGTCGGGGCCAGGTATTCGATGTTCACCTGGTGCACGATGCCGACGCCCGGCGGGACGACCTTGAAGTCGTCGAAGGCGCCCTGGCCCCAGCGCAGGAACTGGTAACGCTCGCCGTTGCGCTCGTACTCGAGGTCGACGTTGCGCTCGAGGGCGTCGGCGCGGCCGAACACGTCGAGGATGACCGAGTGGTCGATGACCATGTCGGCGGGGGAGAGCGGGTTCACCTTGCTCGGGTCGCCGCCGAGGGTGGTGACGGCCTCGCGCATGGTGGCGAGGTCGACGATGCAGGGCACGCCGGTGAAGTCCTGCATGATCACGCGGGCGGGCGTGAACTGGATCTCGGTGTCGGGCTCGGCACTGGGATCCCAGTTCGCGAGGGCGCGAACGTGGTCGGCGGTGATGTTCGCGCCGTCCTCGGTGCGGAGGAGGTTCTCGGCGAGAACCTTGAGGGCGTAGGGCAGCTTCTCGGTGCCGGGTACGGCCTTGAGGCGGAAGATCTCGTAAGAGTTGCTTCCGACCTCGAGGGTGCCCTTGGCGCCGAAGGAATCGATACTCGTCACTGTCAGCTCCACTCGTCTGTGAATGGGAGGGCCACCGGCGGGGCTGTGCCGATGGCTCGTCGAGGCGCTGGGCCTCGTCCGTGCTTCACCCTAACAGTACGCTTGTCCTGTGAGCGCAACCGGCCCCCGAGCGGGCCGTGTTCGGTGCCGGCCGGAGCGCGGGAGTCTCTCACAGCGGTGCGTCGAGGTGCTCGCGTTGGCTGCGCGAGCCTCGTCCAACGGGACAGGTGCAGCTTACGGCGTGCCGTGGTGCGGTGATCGGACGAGCCGTCGCGTACTGTGCGTTCGTGACCGTCACGCGCGCCTCGGTTTTCACGCCTGTCAAGGCGGAACTACCGCCGAATACCGACCTCGAGGTCGTCGAGCTCGACCTGTCCGACAATCATGTCGCCGCGCCCGAGGGGCGGAAGCAGGATGGGCTCGCCGCCATCGCCGCGCAGGCGCGTGAGCAGGGCATCGACCTCAACATCGTCGTGATTCAAGGCAATCCGGGCATCGAAGCGGTGCTGCGTGATCTCGCGACCGAGGTCGGCAAGCAGACCGGCGGGACCGTGGTGGTCTTCAGTGACGACTGGGTCGGCACCTATAGCGACGCGTTCACCCGCGGGCGGCTCGAATGGGCCGAGGACAAGGCCAAGTATCGCGGTCCGCAGCGCACCGAGGAGGCGGCGCAGACGTTCGTCGACCGGCTCGAGCAGCCCGAGACGGTGTCGTGGACGCTCATCACGCTGGTCGCGATGATCGCGCTCGTGAGCGCGGTCGCCGGGCTCGCGGTGGTCAAGATGCGCCGCGCGCCGCAGCCCCCGCTGCCGCCGGTCGAGTCCGAGCGCCCGCGTACGCCGGTCGCCTGAGGGCTCCTCCCACGCGGGTCGTAGCGGGCGCTTGCCCGGGTGACCCGAATCTCACTTCATCCCCGCTGAGCTGACCTCCGGCAGGTTTCCGGCCGGTCGTGCGGCCTGGTCGTGTGGAATTGTGCGGCCAAACCCGCAAATCATCGGCAACGAGTGAATTACGGCTCGTTCATCTCAGCGTGGCTGATTCCGCGCGTGCTGGAAGTGTCGTACCGTTTCGCAACGGCACTCGTGGGGAAGAAGTGTCGGAAGGGTCTCTTGAGTCCCGTGAAATGGGATGTTATCTCTGGGGCTCGTGTGGTGAGAGCTGCCGCGGCAGCCGTCGTTCCCCTTGGCCGGACGAACCAGGGAGGATGCGATGCGATTACAGGGCGAGCGTCGAAAACGTCCGATTCGAGTCGCTACCGAGTTGCTGGTGGCGTTGACCGTGCTCACGGTGGGGGCATCGACCGGGCACGCGGTACCGCCGCCCCCGCCCAATCCCAGTGACAGCGAGATCGCCGACGCGGGCGCGACGGTGGACGCCGGGGTGGGCGAGGTGGGTGCGCTCATCAACCAGGTCGCCTCGGTCGAACAGCAGCTGCAGCAGCTCGACGGCGCCGTGGCCGCGCGCCGCGAAGCGGTCAACAAGGCGCTGGTGGATCTGCAGACGGCCCGCGACACCGCCGACGACGCGGCGCGCGCGGTGGAACGGTGCCGGCTCGAGCTCGCCGACGCCGGTGATCGGGTCGGGGTCGCGCACGACGAGTTCGATCGGTTCGTCACCCAGGTGTACATGCGGCCCGGATCCAACTCGCTGGTGAACTACCTGTCCGCGCCCAGCCCCGAGATCGCGCTCGAGCGCGCCCAGGTGCTGACCATCGCGTCGACGAATCAGCGCGAGGTGGTCTCCGGGCTGCGCCGGGCGCAGGTCGATCAGGCCAACAAGACCTCCGGCGCCAAACAGGCGCAGCAGGTCGCCGACGGCGCCGCTGCCGCGGCCGAGGTGAAGAAGACCGAGGCCCAGTCCGCGGTGGCCGCGGCCCAGTCCGAACTCGACCACTCGACCGCTGCCCGCAACGACCTTGTGCACCAGCGGGATTCGGCGCAACAGCGCCTGGACGCGGCGCGCTCACAGGTCGCGGGTCTGCAGGGCCAGCGCGATGCCTTCGAAGCCTGGGATCAGCAGCGCCGGGCCGAGGAGGTGGCCGCGCGCGCCGCGGCCGCCGACGCCGCGGCCCGGGTGGCCGCGGACCGCGCCTCGAACGGCCTGGCGTCCGAAGCGGCCCAGACCCATCGTCCCCACACCCTGACCGACCTGTCCCCGCCGGCCCCCCGCTACGGCCAGAAACCCACCCGTCCCAGCGGCAACCGCTCGGCCCTGGTGGAGACGGTGGTCGACCGCGCCATGTCCCAGCTCGGCGTCGAATACGCCTGGGGCGGTGGCGATGAGGACGGCGCGACCCTCGGCATCCGCGACGGCGGGACCGCCGACTCGTTCGGCGACTACGCGAAGACCGGCTTCGACTGCTCCGGCCTGATGATCTACGCGTTCGCCGGGATAGGCGTCTCCCTCCCGCACTACAGTGGCTACCAATACACCATGGGCACAAGGGTTCCCGTAGACGAACGCGAACGCGGCGACATGCTGTTCTGGGGCCCCGGCGGCTCCCAGCACGTGGCTCTGTATCTGGGCGGCGGCCGGATGATCGAGGCCCCACAGTCCGGCGAGGTCATCCGGGTTTCCCCGGTCCGCGAGGATGGGATCATGCCGTACGCGGTCCGCATCGCGGCCTGAAAGTGGCCGGCGTGTAGGTTCTCATAAGAGATGTCCACTGTCTCAATAGATGTCCGAAACTTGTCCAATTGGACATTTAGATGAGAATGATCTCTCGAGTGTTCGCCTGCGCGGTGAGACCATGTACATATGGCTGTGAGGGGCCAGGGCGACCCTGGCCGGAGTGGTTCCTCGATCTGAGGTCGCTGTCCGATATCGGAGTGACACAGGAACGTTCGTGGAAAACTCTGCGGCAGTTGCCTTTTGATGCTGTCATAAGTGGCCGCCCGGTGCGAGGATTCCGGTCTTGGAAGGGGCGCAAGCACTACTCAGGTTGGTATTGGTCGACCACGATGAGTCGCCATGTGGCGTACGAGAGCCGCCTCGAAATGACGAGAATCCTTCTCGCGGACTAGGATCTAACAGTTTCCGGTTCGGAACCGGCTCCAGGCCGATTTCTGTCGCACTCGATACGACTTGTACGCAACGGATTCGACATGCGAAGGCCCGGTCGGTGACCGGGCCTTCTGGCTGTCCAATGCTGGATTCGACCATCAGGGACGGTTTGGCGGCCACAGGAAGCCGAGCACAAGCAGGCCCAACGTGCACGCACCGAGAAACGCGCCACCGCCGGCGATGAGACCGGCCTCCCACGCGGCGCCCGCACGCTGGGTCAGCACGTCGACGACAGCGGCGATCAGCAGACTGGCCAGCGCGATTATCGTGACCCACAGTCCCTTGGTGCTGCCGGGGCCGGGAGGTGGCGGTGGCGTCATGTGATGGTGTGGTGACGGAGTGGTCATGTGCCCTCCCGTGTGGTCAGCAGGTGGGAGGTGGCCATGTGCGCAGTGGTTGTCGCCCCGACCATCACGACAACGTGCAGGGCCTGTGGCGGGGGTTCGTGGTCGGTGCGGAAGGGTAAAGTCATCTTGGTACCTGGGGCCTTTCTCGGTTCGGTCTTCTGGGTGCTGTTCGGCCCCTGCTGGTTTGGACGCCTGTGCAGGGGCCGCGTCGTGTTCCGCGGCGGGTGGAACGGCTTCTACCGGTCGGTGCGCATCATCACCAAAGCGATGCCGTTGCCGAACGGGTCGCGGGACGGATCGTCAGCAGCTTGGAGCAGCGCGTCGGCGGCCCGGCGGAGGTCCTGCTTGTTCTGGATAAGGAACATCCCAGCGAAGGCGCTTTCGGCCTTTGCGCGGGTGTCGAATTTGTGTGTCCACCATTCGTCCACCAAACGGGCGCGCGTCCGCTGCTCGCACTGAATGTGGTTGTGGCGCAGTGACGATTCGGCTTCGCGGGTGCCGTGGCGTTCGTTGAGCAGGATGCCGAGGTGAAGCATGGCACGGGTGTCGCCACGGGCGGCGGCGCGGCGCAGCCAGTGCTCGGCCTCGCGGTGTTCGCCGCGGATCAGAAGGTCCTCGCCCAGAGCGCTCATGGCACCAGGTTTGCCAGTATCGGCGGCGCGGCGCAGCCACTGCTCGGCTTCGCGGTGAACACCGCGGATCATAAGCACCGTGCTCAGGGCGACCATGGCACGGGCGTCACCGGAATCGGCGGCGCGGCGCAGCCAGTGCTCGGCTTCGCCGTCATCGCCGCGCTTCAGTAACAGGATGCCCAGATGGACCGTAGCGACAGTGTCGCCGGCGTCGGCGGCGCGCCGCAGCAGCGCCTCGGCATCGGCGAGTTCACCGCGGTTCTTGAGCAAGATGGCAAGGAGTGTCATGGCGGTCGAGCGTCCGGTGTCGGCAGCAAGGCGCAGCCACCGCTCGGCTTCGGCGAGACGGGCCGGTATATCCAGCTTCGCGTCGGCGTCTTCTCCTTGCGCGGCCAGCCTTTCGCTCTCCGGTCGGGATCCGGTCTGTTCTTCGTTCCTTCGCTGCAGGTATAGCTGTCCCAGTTGGGCCAGGGTGTCGGGGTCGCCCGATTCGGCGAGGGTGTGGTCGACCCAGTCGAGGAAGCGCCTGGGTGAGCCCTCGAAGAGCAGGCGCACGCGGTCCTGCATGGCGCGCACATCGTGGCCGGGCAGGAAGTCGCCGCCGGTCGCGAGTTCCCCGCAGCCGCAATAGCATTCGTGGCTGAGGAACTGCTCTTCCTCGGAAACGCGCTGATAGGCGACCGGGTTTCGGGAGGCGTTGGCGACGGGATCGGGCCGGCCGATCCAGGCGTCATAGAGCGGGTGGCCCGCGCCGAGAAGCTGCCCACGCAGGGCTGCGCGGCCGCCGACGTGCTCGTCGCGGCCGGTGATCTCGGCGATGGCGCAGACGTTGCCGCCGCCGGTGACGAAGGCGAAGCGTTCGCGGTCGATGCGGTCGTGGCCGAGTTTGTAGATCCCGCGCCCGGATTCCCATGCCTCCTGTTCGGTCATGCGCGGAAACCAGCCGACGTACTCGCGACCGAGCGGATCGTCGGGCGTTTCCGCGAAGTTTCCCAACCTCAACCGGACGACCATGTCAGCCCCGCTTCTGTGCCGTCCAGGGTTTACCCAATGGACCGAAACCACCTCGCGACCGGGTGGACTACTACGAGAATATACTTTCGTCCCCTGGATTCCAATGATTAGAACCATGCAATGTCAGGCCGGATTAGTTTGTTTGCGTACGCAAGGACCATTGGGTTCTTTTCTGACCTTCGGCAAGGGCACGGCGTTGGAGGTGTCAAGCGAAGCGGCAGGTGTGCATGGTGGATTTCGTCAGCGGCCGGGTGATTCAGCAGCTGCTGCCGCACGGTGAGGCGGCGACGACCGCGAGCGAAGGCGCATCAATTCGGTGGCATTCGAGCTCGCTTGAGCACCCTGCCGGCGGCGCGTCGGTGAGCGGACTTGCGAACGATATCGCTCGGGTTGCCTACCTCATCAGCACGCGGGATCGGTGGTCAGCGCGTGGGTTTGAAGGCATGCTTGTGCGCGTCGTCGGGCACGTCCAACGTGCAGCCGCCCTCGCACGGCACCAGGTAGCGGTGGGATCGCAGCGCGGCAAGACCGTCGTGCAGGACGTCGTCGGTGGTCTCGGGATTGCGATTCCGGGGCCAGCGCGCACGCGGTGATCTGTTCCCAGGTGAGGTGGAACGGTGGGGTGGGAACCGATATGTGCAAATGATCTTGCGGAGCGGCGACGAGCACGCGAGCCACCTCCGGGAACTGACAGTTCGTCCGCCCCCGGCCCAGCCGAGCACACAACCGGCCCCTTCATCCGCAGCTCAGAATCCGTCGCAGGGCTGGGATTGCGACCCGCAGGGCGGGCCCGATGCTCGCTGATGGAACGGAGTTGAGTGGACCGGCCACGTAAGGCCGACCGACGACCGATAGCAACTGCGACGCCAGATCATCGCCCTGGCAGCTGTAGCCTGACTGTGCCTGCTGCTGCTCGCCTCCGCACTGCAGCGACACCCGTCTCTCAGCTCATGGCGGTGTCAGTGTCGGTGATGGCGAGCAGCGGCTGACGGTGGCCTTTTGAGTCCGTGCGCACCGCGGCCCAACGAACGTCGACCATTGCGAACAGTTAAGTCCCACAGTGGGTGTGAGGTCGTGACATGTCAACTAGATCGGCCACTAGCTAATTTGATGAGTACGCAAACCTACGAGGAAGCGGGACTAGTACCTGGCAGGGAAGGCGCAAGGTATGTCCTCGGACAGGTGAACCTTGTCCTGAGGAATTGGCCATCGTCTATGAGAAATCCATGGACAAATGGGTGAGAAATCGATACTTCCGCAGATCGAGCAAAGATGATTGGCCATGTATGGCGCGAACCTACACCGCCTCCGACCTGCAAATTTCCATTAGGTCTGTCGGAATTGCCCGTGCCGTTGTCCGGCGTCACTGCAGCACCCGTTCGGTGGACTCCCATCGGCCGTCGACGTAGTTGTGTGTGACCTCGACGGTCGCGGTAGCGGGAAAGCCGAGTTCGCTGGTCGAGGTGCTGTCGGCATAGATCAGTTGTTCTTCGGTGACGATCGATAGCCTGTCGATCCGGGTATCGGTGATGAAGCGTTCTGCCCCATAGGTTTTGCCGGTCAGGGGTGACGTGCCCGGTTTGATGGGGGCGCCTATGAGGGTGGGCGTTCGTCCCTTCGAGAAGTTGAGGACGGCGATGTAGCTCAGGTGTGAGGACCGGCCGGCGCAGCATTGGGCGAGGGTGCCGCCCGTGCAGTGCACGTCCACCACCGCGTCGGACAGTCCGTCGTTGTCGATGTCGGCCCAACCGTGCAGCGTGGATTGGACGATGGATGCGCCGCCGAAAGTGCCTGTCGGGGTTCTGGCTTCGCCTTTTCCGTCTTTCAGGACGATCGGCGCGGTCTGGTTCCAGCCCTGTGCCGAGGTCCCGCACGTTCCTGCCGGGATGGTGATGTTCGCGATGTCGGAGTCGCTGATACCCGCTGGTTTGGGTGCGTTGCGTGTGGTGATTTCGGTGACCAGGGTGACGGTGAACGCCGCCGCGTCGAGGGCCAGAGTGCTGACCAGGTCGGTGATGGCGACGACGGCCTGCGCGGCGGTGACCAGCGGGAGGACCTTGGTTTTGGCGACGTTGAGAGCCCTGTTGAGTGCCGGTCCGCTGATCCGCTTCCACACGTCGGGGGAGACCCGCTTCTGAACATCCTTGATGATGTCGGGTCCGAGCTCCACGACGCACGTCGCGAGTTCGGCCACGCCCGCGGCCAACTCCTGTGCGGTGCGAGCGTCGAGGACGTCTCGACCGGCGTCGTGCACGCAGGAACCCATGAAGCCGAGCTCGAGCGCGGTGAGCAGTTCGGGGTCGCCGACCGCGGCGGACAGCAGCTGCCAGATCACTCCGTATGCCGCCGAGGCCGTGGTGAATTTCGTTGTGATCGGTGCGATTCCGCGGAACTGTTCCAGGCTCGCCCTGGTGAAACCGATATCGACCCCGCCTCCCGGTGGCAGTACCCAGGTCCGAGGTCGTTCATCGGCGGGGACGCCGAGCGGTTCGGTGGTCAAGGTCAGCAGGTCGGTGATCGCCGAGGATATGCTGCCGTCGCCGGTGGCGAGGCTCTGCGCGGCCCACTTCGGAGTCACCGGCGCGGTGACGATCATGGCGCCGCCGCGGTTGTTCTTGATCTTGACTACCGCGGTGTCGGGATCCTTCGGGTCGGTCCCGGTGCACACCAGCAGTGGGGCGTTCTGACCCTCGGTGAAGATGGCGTTCTCGAGCCAGCTCGGGCGCGGTTGCGTCGCACAGGTCGGCGGGTCGGTGCGCTGACCGGCGACCGAGGTGATGAAGTGCGCCACGTTGTCGATCGGAACTTCCCACCACTGTTTGTCGCTGAGGTGGTCGACCTGCACGGTCGCGACCGTGCGATCGTCGTTGAGGGTGGCGGTGCGCACGGTCGCGGCGGACGGGTCGTGTTCGGGGTCGGCGTTGGCGCCGGTGTCGTCCAGGAGCAGCATCGTCGACGAGCGTGGCAACGGTTGCGGGAGTTGCAGAGTCAGCGTGATCGGTGTCCGGGGTTGGCCCGAGGCCAGGGTGAGGTCGGCGGCACCGTGCCCGATCGCCTCGGCGGAGTTGGATTGGGTCCGGTCGATAATCGTCAACGTCGTGTCGGCCGGGACCGCGCCTCCGGGAACCAGCGCGGTCCACGACTTCGTGATCTCGACCGTGGTGTCGGTGGCGCTCGCGATCGGTGCGTTTCTGCCGACGTCAGGGGGAGAAGGCGGTGATTCCGGCCCCGCGCAACCTGTCAGCAGGATGATCGACACCATCATCGGCATCGCGCCACGAGTCCGGATCATTCGGCGAGCCTCCCTGGAATTGCAGCGGCGGGCCCGACCCTGATCCTTCACGACCGTGCGTGACCAGTGTCCGAAGTCAATAACGTTGCGGGAGAAGGGCGTCGAGGGTCCGACTGCTACCAACGATATACCTGACAGCACAGGTAGCTGCCGGTTTTCCGCCCGCTTGATTCGGGAACGGCGCCGACTACGACCGATCCCTGGTCGCGAACACCTCGTTCAACTCCGTTCCCGACAGCACCCGATCCTGGCGGGCGTGTACGCGAAAGCCCTTCGCGCCCAACAGATCGCAGATCTCGTTCAACCGACCATCCAGATCGTGTACCTCGGCCACCACCGTGTGGATGCGGGGCCAATGGGTGTCGGATATTCCTTCCAGGACATCCATTTCGGCGCGCTCCACGTCGACTTTCAGCACACCTATCTCGGCGTCGGGGCAATGGCTTTCGATGATGTCGGACACGGTCGTCACCTCGACCTCTATCTCCTCGCCCACGTGCAGGCCGTTGGTCAGCACGCCTATCGCGTCGTCGTCGAGGCCGCTGTTCCGCAGGAATATCTCGGTGGCCTTGTCGTCGGTGCGCTGATCGGCGTACAGGCCGGAATTCGCGGACGCGCGGGGGTACCAGGTGAACTGCGCGCGGCCCCTGTCGCGGCCGGCGGCCACCCGCAGGGGGACCGAGCCGGGTACGTGCGTGCCGAGATTTCGGGCGAGGCACTCGAACGTCACCGGAGCGGGTTCGGCGGCGATGACGCGCACGCCGGGGCGGGTATCGGCGAACATGATCGCGCTGAGCCCGATGTTCGCGCCGATGTCCAGCACGACGTCACCGTCCCGCAGGGTGGCCGCGGCGCTGCGGTAGAAGCCCTCGTCCGACATCTCGACCCACAGCATGCGCGCCTCGGCGGCGCTGGTGCAGGAAATCGTCCTGCCGTCCATGAGCCGGAATTCCTTGAGATTCGTCATTGGCCGGTCATGTGCCTTTCGAGTATCGGGCCGATGACGGCCAGTGACTGTGGATGGGTCAATTCCAGGTGGCGGGCGTCGATGACCATGCTGTGCAGCGCGCCCGAGACGAACGGCCGCCAGGTTCGCGCCAGCGCGTCGTGGTCGGCGCGATCCTTGCCCGCGGCGAAGAAGATCATGTCGCCGTCGAAGACGCCGGGCCGATAGCTCTGTGCGATCGCGCCCGCGTTCTCGAAGCTCTCCATCACCCGCTCGATCTGGTCGTCGGTGAACAGGCCGGTGGCCGTGATCCGCTCACGAATGACCGTCCACGCCTGTTCGTGCGTCGCCGCACCGACCTCGGTACCCAGGTCGAACAGTTCGCGCCAGCCGCCCAGCAGATCCGCCATCGACTCGCCCGGCCCCTGATCGATGCCGACCGCGTCCATGGTGTCGTCGGGCAGGCCCACGGCACAGTCCATCAGCGCCAGCACACCCACCTGCGCGCCCTCGCGCTGCAGCCGCACCGCGATCGCGTGCGCCAAACACCCGCCCAGCGACCAGCCGAGCAGATGGTAGGGGCCGACCGGCTGGGCCCGCCGGATCTCGGCCACGTACCGGTCGACCAGCTGATCGATCGACGAAGCCTCCGGTTCGGCGGCGACGACGTGGGGGTCCTGCAACCCGAGGATGGGGCGCTGCCCGTCCAGATACTCGGCCAGCCCGCCGTAGAACCACGCCAGTCCACCGGCCGGGTGCACGGTGAACAGCGCGGGGTAGTTGCCCGACGCCCGCAACGGCAGCAGCACCTGCAGGCCCGACCCGCCCTGGGCGCCGTCGAGCCGTTCGGCGAGCGCACGCGGCGTCGCGTCGTCGAACATCCACGGCAGTTCGATGCCGATTCCCTGGGCCTGCAACTGTGCCAGCACCTTGGTGGCAAGCAGCGAATTGCCGCCCATGTCGAAGAAGCCGTCCACCGCGCTGACCTGATCGATTCCCAGCACCCGGCCGAAGGCGTCGCAGATCAGCTTCTCGGTGTGCGTCCTCGGCAGCACCGTTTCGGTTGTCGTGCTGTGGAATTCGGGCGACGGCAGCGCCCGCCGATCGAGCTTGCCGTTGACGGTCAACGGCAACTCGTCCACCACCATGACGGTCGAGGGCAGCATGTAGCCGGTGAGGAATTCGGCCGCGTGATCGAGGATGTCGCGGGGGTCGATGCGGGTACCGCGCCGGCCGATGACATACCCGATCAGCTGGTCGATGCCGTCCTCGCGCCGGTGCACCGCCGCGGCGGCCTGGGTCACGGCGGGATGATGCAGCAGCGCAGCCTCGACCTCGGCCAGCTCGATGCGGAAGCCCCGCAACTGAACCTGCGCGTCCGCACGCCCCGCGTGCACCAGTTCCATGGTGTCCCCGCACTTCTGCCACCGGCCCAGGTCACCGGACCGGTACAGCAGGGAGCCGGGCCGGCCGAACGGATCGGCGACGAAGCGCCCCGCCGTCAGTCCCGGCGCCGCGAGATAGCCGCGGGAGAGTTGCGCGCCGGCGATATAGATCTCCCCGACGGCCCCGATGGGCGCGAGCCGCAGATCGTCGTCCAGGATATGGACGCGCAGCCCCGGGAGCGGACGGCCGATGCCGTTCGCACCGGGATCGGTGGTCTCGCCGTGCGTCACATGCACTGTCGTCTCGGTGATCCCGTACATGTTCACCATGTGCGGTGATCCCGGGCTGTGGTCCTGGAACCAGCCGGCCAGGCGACCCGGATCGAGCGGTTCGCCGCCGAAGACCACGTAGCGCAACGCGAGACCGTTCCCGGCGCCCGAGTCCCGTTGCCGGCGTTCGGCATCGGCGAACCCGTAGAAGGCCGACGGCGTCTGGCTGAGCACGGTGACCTTCTCGCGCGTGACCAGGTCGACGAACGTCTCCGGCGACCGGGACGTGGCGTAGTCCACGACGATCACCTTGCCGCCGGTCAGCAGCGCGCCCCACATCTCCCACACCGCGAAATCGAAAGCGTAGGAATGGAACAACGTCCAGATGTCGTCCGGGCCGACGTCGAAGCGTTCGGCGGCGCCGGCGAACAGGGCCAGCACATCGCGATGGGTGACGACGACGCCCTTGGGCCGGCCGGTCGACCCCGAGGTGTAGATGACATAGGCGATGTTGTCCGGTCGCGGCGCCGAGGGACGCGGACCGTCACCGGATGCGTCGCAGTCCTCGATCAGCACCGTCGGAGCCGCGATCTCCGCCATCGGCACCGCGGCCACCGTGTCCGCGGCAGCCAGCAGCGCCACCGGCTCGGCGTCGGCGAGGATGAACCGCAACCGTTCCGGCGGATAGGCCACGTCCAGCGGCAGATAGCCCGCCCCGGCTCGAATCACGCCCAACAGCCCGACGATGAGCTCGAACGACCGGGGAAGCGCCACCGCGACAAGGGAATCCGGTCCCGCGCCGCTCGCCAGCAGCCGTGCCGCCACCGCGTCCGCCCGCCGATCGAGCTCCGCGTAGGTCAGCTGCGACCGTCCGTCGGACACCGCGACCGCGTCCGGACGCGCCTGGACCTGAACGGCGAACAGCTCGCCCAGGGTGGGCGCCGGAAGCTCGAGACCATCGCTGCCCGCCGCCAGGAGCAGTTCGCGCCGCTGATCGGCATCGACGAAATCGATGCCGCCGACCACGAGCGCCGGATCCGCGGTGACCTGGTCGAGGACTCGAATGTAGGCCCCGACGAACCGGTCGATCGTGTCGGCGGTGAACAGGTCGCTGGCGTAGGTCAGCTGGCCCATCATGCCCTGGGGGACGGATCGCTGGGAGAAGTGCTCGACCAGCGTGACGGCCATATCGGCCTGTGCCGGTTGGAAACCGCTGCCCGCCGGTTCGACGGTCAGCCCGTCCAGCTCCAGCGCCGAGGTCTGCATGGTCCGGACATCGAGGGTGACCTGGTACAGCGGCAGATGGGCGGTGGACCGTACCGGGTTGAGCGTCTCCACGACCTGTTCGAAGGGCACATCGGCGTGCGCCAGGGCGGCCAGGTCCGTCGCTCGCGTCGCCTCGAGGAGTTCGGCGAACCCCTGCTGCGGTGAGATCCGGGTGCGCAGCACGAGGGTGTTGACGAACATGCCGACCAGGTCGTCCAGTTCGCGCGCGCCACGTCCCGCGACCGGAATGCCCACCGCGACATCATCGGTGTGCGCCAGTCGCGCCAGCACGACGGTCAGCGCGGCGTGCATCAGCATGAACACCGTGACGTGCCGCTCCCGCGCCATCGCCGAGATCCGGGCGTGCAGTGCGGGGGAGATCGCGAACTCGGCGGTGGCTCCGCGCAGGGTGGCCACCGCGGGCCGGGGCCGATCGGTGGGCAGGTCGAGCAGATCGGGCAGTCCGCTCAACGTCTGCTCCCAGAAGCGCAACTGTTGCGCCATCAGGGATTCGGGATCGTCCGCGTCACCGAGCAGCTGACGCTGCCACAGCGTGTAGTCCGAGTACTGGACCGGGAGATCGGGCCACGCCGGCGGTACGCCCTGCCGGCTCGCCGCGTAGGCGATCGCCAGATCCCGTGCCAGCGGGATCATGGATTGGCCATCGGCGCAGATGTGGTGGACGGCCGCGACCAGGACGTGCTCACGCTCGCCCAGCCGCAGCAGGATCATGCGCACCGGCGGCTCCCGCGTCACGTCGAAACTGGCCGACACGATCGCGGTGACGCGCTCGAGCAGCTGCTCGGCCCCGACCGGCTCCACGGGCAGCGGCCCGGTGGTGGCCTCGACCGGCATGGTGACCTGATGAGCGACGCCGTCGGTTGCCGGGAATGTCGTTCGCAGGATCTCGTGGCGGCCCACGACGAGCGTGCACGCGCGTTGCAGCGCAACGATATCCAGCTCGCCGGTCAGTCGAAGGACCAGCGGAATGTTGTAGGCGCCGATGGAGGTGTCGAGCTGGTTGAGGAACCACATCCGCTGCTGCGCCAGCGACAACGGCACGAGCTCGGGGCGGGTGTGCCGGCGCAGCGGCACCCCGGCACGACTGCCGCGGGCCTCGAGGCGCGCGGCCAGGTCCGCCGCGGTGGACGCCTCGAACAAATCGCGGATGCCGACCTCCAGACCCAGCGTGTCCTGGAGCTGGGCGGTGACCCGGGTCGCCGAGAGCGAGTCGCCGCCCAGCTCGAAGAAGTCGTCGCACGCGCCGACCGTGGTCAGGTCCAGCACTCGGCCGAACACCTCGACCACCGCACGCTCGGTCGGGGTGCGCGGGGCAACCCAGGGGTTGTCCGCGACCAGCTGCGGTTGCGGCAGCGCCAGCCGATCGAGTTTGCCGGTGCGCGTCATCGGGAGCGCGTCGACCACCATACACACGTCCGGGACCATGTGCGCCGGCAGTTGACGGCGCGCCGCCGCTCGCACCTGATCGGGGTCGACGTGTTCGCTCGCGACGAGATAGGCCACGAGACGGTCGATTCCGCGCTCGTCGGGCCGGAGCAGGACCACGGCGCGCTCGACTCCCGGATGCCCGGCCAGCGCCGACTCGATCTCCCCGGGCTCGATGCGCTGACCGCGCACCTTGATCTGGAAGTCGCTGCGCCCGAGGTACTGCAGGGTGTGCTGCGGGGTCCAGCGGACCAGGTCGCCCGTGCGGTACATGCGTGCCCCCGCCGGGCCGAACGGGTCGGCGACGAACGCCGCCGCCGTGGCCACCGGCCGGTTCAGGTATCCGCGGGCCAGCTGCACACCGGACAGATACAACTCCCCGATCACTCCGACCGGTACCGGCCGCAGCCTGCTGTCCAGTACGACGGCGTCGACGCCACGCAGCGGCGTGCCGAGCTGTACCGGTTCGCGCGGGTCCAGCGCGGTGCTGGTCACCGCCAGCACGGTCGTCTCGGTCGGCCCGTATCCGTTGAACAGTCGCCGGCCCGGGGCCCACGTCGCGACCGTGTCCCGGGTGACCGCTTCGCCGCCGACGACCAGTACCTGCAACGAATCCAGGCCCTGCGGGGACAGTGTGGCCAGCACACTGGGTGTCACGAACGCGTGGGTCGCCCGCTGGGTCGAAATGAACTGTGCGAGTTCGGGTCCGCCGACCGCCTGCGGTGGCGGCACCACCAGCGCGCCGCCCGCCGTGTGCGCCAGCAGCAGTTCGAGGATGACCGCGTCGAAACCGGGCGCGGCTATCTGCAACACCCGTGCCCGGCTGTCGGCACCGAACCGGTCACGTTGCGCGGCAGCGAAATTCGCCAGCCCCTCGTGGGTGACGATGACGCCCTTGGGCACCCCGGTCGATCCCGAGGTGTAGAGAACGTACGCGGCGTCTCGAATGCTCGCCGCGCGCACCAGGTCGCTGTCCAGCAGCGGAACCGGCGACTGGCGATCGATCGCTGCCCGGTCGGCCGGATCGTCGAGCACGAGCAGTCGCGCGGACTCGGGCGCCAGCGGACGGAATTCCTCGACGGTCACCACCGTGCCGGTGCCGGAATCGGACAGAATCCGCGCGACGCGGTCGGCCGGGTTGCGCGGGTCGATCGGCAGGAACGCCGCGCCGGTCTTGGCGACCGCCCACATCGCGAGCACCGACTCGACCGAGCGCGCCATCGTGAGCGCGACCGTCGCGCCCGGTCCCACGTCCCAGCCGATCAGCGTCCGCGCGATGCGGGTGGAGCGCTCGTCGAGTTCGGCGTAGGACATCGTGGCGGACTCGCAGATCAGCGCCGGCGCTTGGGGATTCGCCGGCATGCCGGTGCCCAGCAGAACGGCGAGGGTCGAGGGCGGCAGCGCGGGTCCGCCGCACGCGGGTACCAGCGCCTTGCGGTCGGCGGGAGCCATCAGGTCGATCGCCGCCAGCGGTGTCGCCGGAGCCGCGGCGATCGTGTGCAGGGCCGATTCCAGGAGCGTGGCCACGGTGGTCGCGGTCATCGCGTCGACGTGCGCCGGCTGGAAACGGACCCGGATGTGCAGACGGTCGGTTTGATGGGCCTGGATGGTGATCGGATAGTGCGCGGCGTCGCTGCCCTGCGCCGCGGTCACCCGCATCCCGTCGATATCGGTCTCGCCGAGTCCGCTGCTGTCGACCGGGTAGGACTCGAACACCACCAGGGTGTCGAAGAGCCGGGATGTCGGTGCGGCGGCCAGGATTCGCGGCAGATCGAGGTAGTGGTGGTCGAGCATGCGGGTGTTGTCGGCCTGTAGCCGGTGCAGCCCTTCGCCGATCGATTCGTCGCTGCGCAATCGGACGACGACGGGCACGGTGTTGATGAACAGGCCGATCATCGACTCCACGCCCGGCACCTCGGCGGGGCGGCCCGAGACCGTGGTGCCGAAGACCACCTCCTCGACGCCGAGCACCTTGCCCAGCACCGTCGCCCACGCGTACTGCACGACCGTCGCCATCGTCACCGCGTGCGCGCGGGAGACGGTCACGAGTTCGACGGTGGAGGTGAGGTCGATGCTGACCGTCAGGTCGCTCGGGATCTCGACGGTCGCACCGGCCGCCGAACTCGAGATCAGGGTGGGTTCCCGCACCGTCGCGAGCATGTCCCGCCACGCCGCGACATCGGCCTCGGCGTCCCGGCGGTGCAACCACCGCAGGTAATCGCCGAAGGACGGAGCGTCCGGCAGCGCGGCCTCGTGGGAGTCCACCGCGTACAACCCGATCAACTCCCGCCACAGCAGCGGCATCGACCACCCGTCGAGCAGCAGGTGGTGCGCGGTCAGCACCAGGCGGACCTCCCGCGGGGAGACGACGACGTACAGCAGTCGCAGCAGCGGCGCTTCGGTGGCGGTGAACCCGCACCGGCGGTCCGCGGCGATCACGTGCTCGGGCATCTCACCGTCCGCGAGATCGACTCGGCGCCAGGCCGGCTCGACGGCGTCGGTGATGATCTGGACCGGAACACCGGAACCCGTGCGCGCGAACGCCGCTCGCAGATTCGGATGTCGCCGCAGCAGCGCCGCGGCCGCCCGCCGCATCCGGTCCTCGTCGACCGAACCGGACAGGGTGAGAACCGATTGCGCGGTGTAGACGTCGAGATCGCCGGCGGCCAGCTCCGCGTGGAACAGCAGTCCGGCCTGCAGCGGCGCCAGTGGCCACACGTCGGTCAGCGGCCCGTATCGCAGGGCGAATCGGTCGAGATCCGACTGGTCGAGATCGACCGGGGAGACATCGGCCGGCGTGAGACCCCAGTCGTCGTTCTCTGTTGCGGCCGAAGCGATCTCGGTCACCGCCGCGATCCAGCCGTCGACCAGTTCGGCGATGTCGTCGCGGTTCAGCAGCCGGGAGGCGTAGCCGACGGTCGCGGACAGGGTCGGACCCGCGGGCGTGTCGGTCACGACCACATCGAAGGTGACGGTCGCGGCGGCGGGCACCGTCGGGGCGAGCACGGACCACCGGTCGTAGGCGTCGCCGGTGGGCGCCCACGCCACGTCGCTCGCGGCGGTGAGATCGACACCGAGCCGGCCGAGGTAGTTGAACCCGATCTGCGGTTCGGGATGTGCGGCCAGCGCCGCGCCGGTGGCCGGGTTCAGGTATCGCAGCAAACCGAATCCCATCCCCCTGTCGGGGATCGACCGCAACTGGTTCTTGACCGACTTCACCACGGCCGCAAGGTCGGACAGCGGCACGGCGGTCAGATCCAGGGCGACCGGATAGGCGTTGGTGAACCAGCCCACCGTGCGCGACACGTCGGCTCCGGCGACGATCTGCTCGGCGCGTCCGTGCCCTTCGAGCAGCACTTTCACACCGGCGTGGGCGATTCCGCGCCGGGCGCGCCACCGGGTCATCGCCACCGCCAGCGCACCCAGCAGCGCGTCCTCGACGCTGCCGTGCACGGCGGCGGGCACCGCGTTCACGATCACCGCGCTCACCTCCGGCGAGACGGTGGCGGTGAGCCGGCGCACCGTGGCCTGGACATCGATCCCCGGGTCGAGGGACACACTGCCCAGCCGCGGATCCGGTGCCCCGCTCATCCGCTGCCACAGCTCCAGCTCGCCGCTGTGCCGCGGGGCGACGTCCACCAGCGCGTGCGCCCACCGCCTCATCGACGTGCCGTGCTCGGGCGTCATCGCGGTCCCACCGAGGGTGACGTGGTGCCAGGCCGCGGCGAAATCGGGCACGAGGATGCGCCACGACACCGCGTCCACGGCGAGATGGTGGATGACGACGAGTACCCGCGCGTCCGTGCCATGGTCGGCCGGCACCAGGCACACGACCCGAACCAGTTGTCCGGCAACGGGATCGAGGTGGGAGACGGCCTCGGTCAGCGCGGCGTCGACGATAGCGGTGAAACCGTCACTGCCGGGCGCGGATCCGCGCGGGAACTCCCGGGTCAGGACGGCGTCGGCGGCGTCGACGGAACCGACGGGACGCACCGACAACCCGTCACCGGTCAACGTCACCCGCAGCATGTCGTGCCGGTCGATCACGGCCTGCACCGTCGCGACCACGTCCTCGGGTCGGGCCTGGGCGGGCAGCCGGAGCAGCATCGACTGGGCGAAGCCCGCGGCCGCGCCCAACCGGTCGGCGTACCAGGCCACCACCGGGGTGAAGGGGAGATCGCCGGTCCCGCCGCCGGGAAGTTCGGCGAGGACGACGCGATCTCCGCTGCGGGC
Source organism: Nocardia sp. NPDC055321 (assembly GCF_053645575.1). Taxonomy (NCBI): domain Bacteria; kingdom Bacillati; phylum Actinomycetota; class Actinomycetes; order Mycobacteriales; family Nocardiaceae; genus Nocardia; species Nocardia sp. NPDC055321. The sequence goes on along the minus strand of NZ_JBSHMS010000034.1, from coordinate 64,930 downwards.
GACACGCGCCAAGGCCCGCACGGTCTTGTTCTCGAAGATGTCCCGTGCCGTCACCGCGATACCGGCGGCTTTCAGCCTCGATGTGAGCTGAATCGACAGGATGGAATCGCCGCCGAGCGCGAAGAACGATGTGGTCGGCCCGATCGGCGAGGTGCCGAGGACATCGGCGAACGCGGCGGCGATGGCGCGCTCGGTCGCGGACATCGCCTGCACTTCGTCCTCGTCGTCCGGCCGGACCACCGGCTCGGGCAACGCGCTGCGATCGATCTTGCCGATCGAGGTGATCGGCATCCGGTCGAGCACCGAGATCGTGGCGGGCACCATGTGCGCGGGCAGCGCCGCGGCCACGTGGGCCGCGACGGCATCCGGGTCCAGGGTCGTGTCCGCGGCCGGCACGACATACGCGGCCAGCACCGGCCGGCCGACGGGTCCCAGTCGGCTGATCGTGGTCGCGGCGGCCACATTCGGATAGGTGAGCAGGGCGGCGTCGATCTCGGCGAGTTCGATACGCTGCCCGCGAATCTTGACCTGGAAATCCCGCCGGCCGATGTACTGCAGGGTGTGGTGCGCGGTCCAGCGGACGATGTCGCCGGTGCGATAGAGCCGGGTACCCGGCTTTCCGTAGGGATTACCGATGAACGTCGCCGCGGTGGCCCCGGGGCGGTCGAGATATCCGCGCGCCAATCCGGGACCCGAGACGTACAGTTCGCCCGTGGCGCCCACCGCGACGGGTCGCAACTTCGCGTCGAGAACCACGACCTCCGCACCGGTGATCGGAGAGCCGATCGTGATCGGCTGGTCCGGTCGCATCGGGCCACTCGTGGTGACCACGACGGTCGCCTCGGTCGGGCCGTAGGCGTTGCAGAGACGGCGGCCCGGTGACCACTGCGCGACCAGATCGGCGGACACCGACTCACCGCCGACGATCAGGGTGCTCATCGCGTCGAGCCCGGCCGGTGACATGGTCGCGAGCACGCTCGGCGTCAGCAGCGCGTGCGAAACACGATGCGCGGCAATGAATTCCGACAGATCGGAGCCACAGAAGACCTCCGGCGGCGCGACGACCAGGGCCGCGCCCGTGGCGTGCGCCATCAGCACTTCGGACATCGCCGCGTCGAACACCGGTGCGGCCACCTGCAGGATCCGCGACGCGGAATCGGGGCCGTAGCGCCGCCGCTGGTCGGTGGCCAGATTCGCCATGCCCGCATGGGACACGACCACACCCTTGGGGGTGCCCGTCGATCCGGAGGTGTAGAGCACGTAGGCCGCGTCGAGCACATGCAACGGTCGTCGCCGATCGGTGTCGGTCACCGGCCGGTCGGGATACGCCGCGATCGCCGCGCCGGCCTCCGGGTCGTCGAGGGTCACCCACTCGACTCCCTCCGGCAGCGGCGCGCGCGAGTCCGCGCGGGTGATCCCCAGCGTCACGTCGCAGTCGCGAATCAACCGCTCGACGCGTTCCGCGGGGTGGTGGGGGTCGATCGGGACGAACGCCGCCCCGGTCTTGGTGATCGCCCACAACCCGAGGTGGAGTTCCATGGAACGCTCCGCCGCCAGTGCGACGACGGTTCCCGGCGCCGCGCCGCGGTCGATCAGATACCGGGCGAGCCGGTTGGAACGGGCATCGAGTTCGGCGTAGGTCAGACGGTCGTCGCCCACGATCACCGCGATCTCCGACGGGTTGGCCGCGGCCGTCGCGGTCAGCAGGTCCGGGAGCCGGACGGGAGTCTCGACGGCGCCGCCGCGTGCCGGAACCAGACGCCGGGTCTCCGCGGCGTCGAGAACAGCGATCGCACCCAGGGACCGGTCCGGATCGGAGGTGACCGATTCCAGGATCAGCAGCAACCGCCGGGCCAGCGTGGTCGCCGTGGATTCGGTGAAAAGCTCGGTGGTGTAGACGATTTCACCGTCGAGTCCCGCGGGTCGCCCGTCCGTCATGCGCTCGGTGAAGAACACGGTGAGATCGGTCTTGGCTTGTGCGACACCGGTATCGATCAGATCGACCGTCACCCCGGGCAGCGCGAACTCCGTGCTGGAGTGATTCGTGAGCCCGAGCATCACCTGGTACAGCGGCGTGTACGCGGTGGATATCGACCGGCCCACGGCATCGACCACCCGATCGAAGGGCACGTCCGCGTTGGACAGCGCCATCAGGTCGACCTGTCGCACATCGGCCAGAAATGCCCGGAAGGACTGGTCGTCGCGCGGGTGGGTACGCAGTACCACCGTGTTGACGAACATCCCGACCAGCGGGTCCAGTTCGGGTCTGCCGCGACCGGCGACCGCGGTGCCTATCGAGATGTCGTCACCGTGTGTGGTGCGCGCCAGCATGACCGCGAGCGCCGCGTGCAGCACGACGAACACCGTGACGCCCTCGCGGCGGGCCAGACCGGCGATGGCGTCGTGCAGGTCCGCGGAGACGTCGAAATCCACCGAGGCCCCGGTCATCGACAGCATGGGCGGTCGCGGGTGGTCGATCGGCAGGGCGAGCAGTTCCGGCGCGTCCTCGAGGGTGTCGGTCCAGTACGCCAGCTGCCGGGCGCCCAGCGAGGCCGAGTCGTCCTGAGATCCCAGCATCTCCCGCTGCCACAGGGCGTAGTCGGCGTACTGCACCACCAGCGGATCCCACTGCGGCGCTTTGCCGTTGGCCCGCGCCTGGTAGGCGGCGAAGATGTCACCGGCCAGGGGAGCCATCGACGCGCCGTCCGCGGCGACGTGGTGGACCACGCACACCAGGACATGCGTGTCGGGGTCGATTCGATAGACCCGTGCCCGCACCGGGACCTCGGCGGCGATATCGAAGCCGGTGCCGACCACCCGCGCGATCCGATCGGTGAGATCCCGCTCGTCGGCGACCTGGATCGGTTCCAGCTCCAGATCCGCGTTCGCCACTGCGGGATCCAGGACGACCTGGCAGGGCAGGTTCTCGAAGCTGGGATAGATCGTCCGCAGGGGTTCGTGGCGTCTGCCGACATCGTCGAACGCGAGCCGCAGCGCGTCGATGTCGAGAGCACCGGTCAACCGGGCCGCGAAGCTGATGTTGTAGCCCGCCGAGGTGACATCGACCTGGTTGATCACCCACATGCGGCGCTGCGCCGCCGAGAGCGGGATCAGCGGCGGTCGTGCGGACGCGGTCAGGGCCGGGCCGGCGGGGCCGCCGGTGCGGGAGTCGACCAGTTCGGCCAGCTCGGCGACCGTCGGCGCGTCGAAGACGTCGCCGATGCTGATCTCGACGCCCAGCGCTGCTCCGCCCCGGGCGGCGAACTGGGCCGCCGACAGCGAGTTGATGCCGACCTCGAAGATGTTCGCCGTCACCCCGACCTGCTCGAGCCCGGCGAGCCCGGCGACGATGTCCGCCAGGATGGCTTCGGCCGGTGTGCGCGGAGCTGTCGGCTCGGTGTCGGGGAGGATCTCCGGTGCGGGCAACGCCGCGCGGTCGAGCTTGCCGTTCGGGGTCAGCGGCCAGCTGTAGAGCACGTGGATGCCGTCGGGCACCAGGTAGCCGGGCAGCATCGCGCGCAACCGGGAGCGGAGGTCGCCGCCGGTGACCGTCGCGCCGGGGGTCACCGTCACGTACCCGGCGATCTGCCGTCCGGTCACCGTCACGACGGCGCCGGCGACCTCGGGGATGGACCGCAGGGCGGCCTCGATCTCGCCCAGCTCGACGCGCTGACCGCGCACCTTCACCTGGAAGTCGCGCCGGCCCAGGTATTCCAGCTCGCCGTCCGGGCGCCAGCGCGCCAGGTCTCCGGTGCGGTACATGCGCTCGCCGGGCGCCCCGAAGGGGTGCGCGACGAACGCGCCGCAGGTGAGATCGGTGCGCGCGTGGTAACCCCGGGACAGTTGGACGCCCGAAACGTACAGCTCGCCGGCGACGCCGACCGGTACCGGCCGCAGCCACCGGTCGAGCACCACCGTCCGCATTCCCGATACCGGGGCGCCGATCGGAACCGATCCCGAGGCCGAGGTCGCCGAGCAGCGGTGAGCCGTGACGACTTCCGCCTCGGCGGGTCCGTACCAGTTCACCAGATCGGCGTCGGGGAAGACGGGGCGGGCGCCGGCAACGGTCTTGTGCGCCAACGCCTCTCCGGCGACGAACACTCGCCGCACCGACGGCAGCGCGCGCTGTCCGCCCGATTCGCCGAAGACATCGAGCATCGAGGGCACGAAGTGGACGGTGGTGACCCGGTGCTCGGCGATCGTCCTCGCCAGGTAGGCGGGATCGCGGTGCCCGTCGGCGGCGGCGACGAGAACCCGCGCGCCGGTGTGCAAGGGCCACAGCATCTCCCAGACGGAGATGTCGAAGGTGAGGGGGGTCTTGTGCAGCACGACATCGGAGTCGTCGTGGAACCATTGGTGCTGCGCCCAGGCGAGCTGGCTCGCGGTGGCCGCGTGCGTCAGTGCCACGCCCTTGGGCACGCCGGTGGATCCCGAGGTGAACAGGACGTAGGCGAGGTTGTCCGGCCGCAGCGGGGTGCGCCGGTCGGCATCGGTGATCGGCGCGTCGTCGATGTCGTCGAGATCGATTCGGTCGACGGCGATCCGGTCCGCATCGTCGGGCAGCGCGTCCGCGAGGTCGGCGGTGGTCAGCACCAGCGCCGGATCGGTCGCCGCCAGGATCTGGGCGATGCGGGCCCGCGGGTGGTCGGGGTCGATCGGAACGAACGCCGCCCCGGACTTGAGCACCGCGTACACCGCGGTCACCGTTGTCGTCGAGCGCCGCATGGCCACGGCCACAACCGTTTCGGGCCCCGCCCCGCGGGCGATGAGCCAGCGGCCCAGGCGGTTGGCCGCGGCGTCGAAGTCCCGGTAGCTCGTCGCGGGGCCGCCGGGCGCCTGGATCGCGGGCAGGTCCGGTGTCCGGGCGACCTGCTCGTCGAACATGTCCACGAGCGTGCGTCCCGGCGCCACGGAGGCGCCGGTGTCGTTCCAGGCCCGCAACACCCGGTGCCGTTCGTCCTCGTCGAGCAGTGTGATCTCGCCGATCGCACGGGTGTCGTCGATCGTGAACGCGGTGAGAACGCGGGCCAGGCCCTCGATCAGGCGGTGGGCGGTGATCTCGTCGAACAGGTCGGTGGCATAGGTCAGCCGGACCGTCATTCCGGCCGGCGTGCGGTGTGGACCGTGGTCCTCGCTGATCATGAACAGCAGGTCGTAGATGGCCGCGCCCGCGCCGGGGTCCATCTCCTCGATGGTGAGGCCCTCGAACTCCGCTCGCGCGCGGGTCATGTTCTGGTAGGCCAGTAGCACCTGGAACAGGGGCGAGTGTGCTGTCGTCCGGGTCGGATTGAGTGCTTCCACGAGCGCCTCGAAGGGGACCGAGGCGTGGTCGAACGCGTCGAGGGCGGCCCGTTTGACGTCGTCGAGCAGGGCCGCGACGCTCTGCTCGGGCACCGGACGGGTCCGCAGCACCAGCGTATTGACGAACATCCCGACCAGCCGGTCGAGCGCTTTGTCGCCGCGGCCGGCGTGCGGCACGCCGATGGTGATGTCCTCGCTCCCGGACATTTTCGACAGCAGCACCGCGAGGGCCGCGTGCACGACCATGAACGAGGTGGTGCCGGAGCGGCGCGCCAGCGCCTCGATCCGCCCGTGCAGCTCGCCGTCCAGTTGCCGCTGGATCACCGCCGCCCGGAAGCTCTGTGCCCGCGGGCGCGGCCGATCGGTGGGCAGCGCGATCAACTCCGGGACGCCGTCGAGACGGTCGCGCCAGTAGGCCAGGTCCCGGCCCGCGCGGGAGTCGGGGTCCTCGACGTCGCCGAGCAATTCTCGCTGCCACAGGGTGTAGTCGATGTAGTGGACCGGCAACGGCGCCCGATCGGGTGCCGTCCCCGCAGCGCGGGACCGATAGGACGAGACCAGATCGGTGACGAGCGGCGCCACCGAGAATCCGTCGCAACCGATGTGGTGAACGGCCAGTGCCACCACGAAGTCGTTGTCAGACAGCTGATACAGCGCAACGCGTACCGGCACCGCCTCGGCGACGTCGAATCCGGTGCCGCAGAACGTTTCCAGCTCGATCGGCAGTTGCTCGCGCCGGATCGGGCGGGGGGTGAGATCGTGTGCGGCGAGGGCGGCATACGGCTCGACCACCCGCTGCTCGGGCTGTCCGTCGGTGGCCGGGTACATCGTGCGCAGGCTCTCGTGACGCTCGATCACATCGGCGAAGGCCGCGGCCAGGGCGTCGAGGTCGAGTTCGCCGCGCAGTGCGATCACCAGCGGAATGACGTATCCGGCCGCGTCGGGATCGAGCTGATTGAGGAACCACATCCGCAGCTGCGCGGGCGACAGCGGAATGCGTTCGGGCCGGGGGAGTTTGGTCAGCGCCGGGAGGGCAGGCACCGATCGCGACACCGCGATCCGTTCGGCCAGCTCGGTGACCGTCGGCGCCTCGAACAGCGCCCGCAGCGGAATGGACACCCCGGCGGCGCTGCCGATACGACTCAGGGCCTGGGAGGCGACCAGTGAGTTTCCCCCCAGGTCGAAGAAGTTGTCGTCGGCGCCCACCCCGGTGCGTTCGAGCAGATCGGCGAACACCGCGGCGACGGTTTCCTCGAAAAGCCCTCGGGGCTCGCGATAGTCGCGGTCGTGCGTGTCGGCGCCATCGCCGAGCGCGAGCAGGGCCGTGTAGTCGACCTTGCCGTTCGCGGTGAGCGGAATGGCGTCCACCTGGATCACCGCGGTCGGCACCATGTATGCGGGCAGCTGGTTCAGCAGGTGTTTCCGGACGCGGCGGTCGTCGAGCACGGTGGTGGCGACGATGTGGCCGACCAGGCGCGGGCTGTCGTGCTCGGAACACACCTGCACGACGGCGGTCTGGATGTCCGCGTGCGAGGTCAGGGCCGCTTCGATATCGCCGAGTTCGATACGCAGGCCCCGGATCTTGACCTGCGTGTCGGCGCGGCCGACGAACTGCAGGACGCCGTCGCCGTTCCAGCGGACCAGGTCACCGGTGCGGTAGAGGCGCGAGCCGGGAATCCGGGAGAAGGGGTCGGCCACGAACGAGGTCGCGGTCGTGGCGGGATTGTTGTGGTAGCCCCGCGCGAGCTGCACACCGCCCAGATACAGCTCGCCGGCCACCCCGCGCGGCACGGGGTGCAGGCGCGAATCCAGCACGCGCACGGTCACATTCGTCTGCGGTGTGCCGATCGGCACCGGGGAGGTGTCATCGGTGGCGTCGATGCGGTACGCCGTGACGCTGACCGCGGCCTCGGTGGGTCCGTACAGATTGTCGATGCGCGCGTCGCCGAGTTCGCGGAACCGGCGCACGACGGCGGCGGGCAGTGCCTCGCCGATGCACAGCACCTGCCGCAGGCCGGGCAGCGCGAGAGTATCGGCGCCGTCGAGGAACGCCGACAGCAGCGACGGTACGAAATCGACCGTGGTGACACCGAAGTCGGCCATCAGCCGCGCGAGGAGTCGCGGATCGTCCCGGTGGGTGTCGTCGGCGATGACCACCGACGCGCCGCAGGTCAGAGCGGAGAACAGTTCCCACACCGACAGATCGAAGGTGAACGGTGTCCGCCACAGCAGCACGTCGCTGCCGCCGAGCCCGTAGTGCGTGCGCATCCAGTCGAGCTGGTTGACGACCGCGGCGTGCGGCAGGGCGACGCCCTTCGGTGTTCCGGTCGAGCCGGAGGTGTAGATGACGTAGGCCAGATCGGCCGGGTGCGGCGATCGATTCGGTTCGGTCACCTCGGACCCGTCCGGCGTTCCGTCCAGCTCCTCCAGCAGCCACACCGGATTCCAGGTGCCGAGTGCGGCGCTGTCGTGGGGACGAGTCACCACGGCACGGGGCTGGGCGGTCGCGAGGACGGTGTGGATCCGCTCGTGTGGATTGTCGGGATCCACGGGCAGGTACGCGGCGCCCGCCGCGTGAATCGCGTAGAGGGTGACCAGCAGATCCAGCGACCGGTGCATGGCCACGGCCACGATGTCACCCGGGCCCACCCCACGGGCTTCGAGCGCTCGGGCCAGTGTGCCGACCCGCGCGCCGAACTCCGCGTAACTGAGCCGTTGGCCGCTTTCCTGGTCGTGGACGGCGATATTCAGCGGAGTCGCGGCCACCTGCGCCGCGAAGAGTTCCGCGATGGTCGAGGGCGCCGGCTGCTGTACCGGGCTCGCGTCGCCGACGAGCGCCCGGAGTTCCTCGGCATCCAGCAGATCCACGTCCCCGATCACGGACTCCGGGTCCCCGACGACCGCGCGCAGCAGCCGCACGAATCGTTCGACGAGCGTGCGGGCGGTTGCCTCGTCGAAAAGATCTACGGCGTAACCGAATTCGATTCCCAGCGGCCCCGGTTCACCGTCGAGGGCCGGTGCGTCCACCACGTTCAGGTGCAGGTCGTACTTCGCGACGTGCGGGTCGACCAGCTCCGTGGCCACGGTGAGACCGTCGAACCGCAGCACCGGCACGTCGATGTTCTGGAAGGAGAATCCGACCTGGGTCAGTGGCGCGTGCGCGGTGCTCCGCGCGGGATTGATCACCTCGACCAGGCGCTCGAACGGGATGTCGGCGTGGTCGAAAGCGCCCAGGTCGGCGCCGCGGACGTGATCCAGTAGCCCGAGGAAGGTGGAGTCGCCGTGCACCCCGGTCCGCAGGACGAGCGTGTTGACGAACATGCCGACCAGACCGTCCAGCCCCGGTTCGCCGCGACCGGCGATCGGCGTACCGATCGCGATGTCGCCACTGCCCGACAGCCGCGCCAGCAGCGCCGCGAACGCGGCGTGCATCACCATGAAGACCGTCGCGTCGTGCTGCTGCGCGAGCGCCCGCACCTCGCGGTGGAGTTCGGCGGGCACGCTCGCGGTGACCGTCGCCCCGCGGAAGGACTGACTCGGGGGCCGGGGCCGGTCGGTCGGCAGGTCCAGCAGGTCGGGCAGCCCGGCGAGTGTCCGCTGCCAGTAGGTGATCTGCGCTGCCGCCGGGCTCTCGGGATTGTCGTCGGCGCCGAGCAGATTACGTTGCCACAGTGCGTAATCCGCGTACTGCACCGGCAGCGGAGTCCACGCCGGCGCGCGACCGTGCGCACGGGCCCGGTAGGCGATCATGAGGTCGGCGGCCAGTGGCGCCAGCGACGACCCGTCGAAGCAGATGTGGTGGAACACCACGACGACCACGTGCGCATCGGGTGCGCTCCGCAGGATCGTGAGCCGGACGGGAACCTCCCGGGTGACGTCGAAACCGGCGGTCACCAGCTCGTGGACAAGGGTGTCCTGTTCGCCGGCAGCCACCTGAGTCGGATCGTGCTGGGGCAGGGCGTCTTCGACCGTGAGGATCACCTGGTGCGGCCCGCCGGGAGCGTCGGGATAGATCGTCCGCAGCGTTTCGTGCCGTTCGAGGATGTCGGCGAACGCCGAGCGCATGGCGTCCGCGTCGAGTGCACCGGTCAGACGCACCACCACGGGGATGTTGTACAGCGCGGAGTCCGTGTCGAACTGGTTGAGGAACCACATCCGGGTCTGAGCGGGCGAGAGCGGAACTCGGTCCGGCCGGTGTTGCGGAACGAGCGGCACGCGGCGCGTCGGGGCGTAACCGTCGATGTGCGCGGCCAGCGACGCGACGGACGGGTGCTCGAACAGCGTGCGCATGGGCACGTCGATGCCGAGGGCGGCGCCCAGGCGCGCGGTCGCCCGGGTGGCCGAGAGCGAGTTGCCGCCCAGTGCGAAGAAGTTGTCGTCGGCTCCGATCCGGCTCGATCCCAGTACCTGTGCGAAGACATCGGCGACGACGTGCTCGAGCGCGGTGCGCGGCGCCACGTAGTCGGTGGAGCGGGTGAAGTCCGGCTCCGGCAGCGCCGCCCGGTCGATCTTGCCGACGGGTGAGAGCGGGATCGCGTCGAGGGGGATGACGACGTCCGGGATCATGTGCGCCGGCAGCTGCCGGGCCAGGTGCTCGCGCAGTGCGACGGTGTCGATGCCGTCGTCGCCGGCGGGCACGACGTAGGCGGCGAGCCGCGTCCCGTCGGGGGAGTGGACACCGACCGAGACCGCCGCGGCCACCGTGTCGTGTGCGGCGAGCACGCTGTCGATCTCGCCCAGTTCGATGCGCTGGCCGCGAATCTTGACCTGGAAGTCGCTGCGCCCGAGGTAGGTGAGGGTGTCGTCGCTGTTCCAGCGCACCAGGTCGCCCGTGCGGTACATGCGGCTGCCCGGTGCGCCGAACGGGTCGGCGACGAACGCGCAGGCGGTGGCGCCCGGCCGGCCGAGGTAGCCCCGCGCGAGATGTGCTCCGGCGATGTGCAATTCGCCACCGACCCCCGCGGGTACCGGTCGCAGCCGTTCGTCGAGGACGACCGCCTCGACACCGCGGATCGGGCCGCCCATCGTGACCGGTTCACCGGCACTCAGGGGGTCGCTGATCGCGACCATGATCGTGGTCTCGGTGGGACCGTATCCGTTGTGCAGCCGCCGGCCCGGCGCCCACACTTCGGTGGTCTCGGCGGTCACGGCCTCACCGCCGGCGACCAGGCACTGCAGCGAGTCCAGCCCGTCGGGTGACATCGTCGCCAGCACGCTCGGGGTCACGAACGCGTGCGACACCCGCTGGGCGCGGATCAGTTGTGCGAGTTCGTCTCCCGCGAACACCTCCGGCGGCGACACCACCAGGGCGGCCCCGGTGGTGTGGGCCATCAGCAACTCGAGCACCACCGCGTCGAAGCCCGGCGCGGCCAGCTGCAGCACCCGGGAACGATGGTCGATCCGGTACCGGTCCCGTTGTTCGGCGGCGAAGTTCGCGAGCCCCCGGTGCGATACCGCGACACCCTTGGGAGTCCCCGTCGATCCCGAGGTGTAGAGGATGTAGGCGATATCGGCGACGTGGCAGCCGCGTGCGCGCTCGGCATCGGTGACGGCCGTTGCCGACGCCGCCGCGACCTGGGCCGCGGTGCGCGGGTCGTCGATGACCAGGCTCGAATTCGGCTGTGTGAGAGCTGTTTCGTGTTCCGCCGTGGTGATCACGACCCGGGCGCCGGAGTCGGCCACGATATGGGCGACACGGTCGGCGGGGTTGCGGGGATCGATGGCGACGAAGGCCGCGCCCGCCTTCGTCGCGGCCCACATCGAGACGACGAAGTCGATCGAGCGGCCGAGCAGAATCGCGAGGGGATGGTCCGGCCCGACACCGCGCGAGATCAGCACTCGCGCAAGCTGGTTCGACCACGAGTCGAGCTCCCCGTAGGACACCGTGCGGTCGCCGCTGATGATGGCGGGGGCCTTGGTGTCATCGACCGACCAGAGTGCGGCCAGCGGGTACGGCTGCTCGGCCGGCCCGCCCGAGGCCGGGACCAGCCGACGTCTCTCCCGGGAATCCAGCACGTCGATGTCGCCCACCCGGACCCGCGGATCCTCGGCGATCGTCGCGAGCACGCGGACCAGGCGTCCCGCCAGGGCCTCGATGGTCCCGGCGTCGAACAGATCGGTGGCGTAGTTCAGGCGCAACCCGACATCGCTTCCGGGAGTGCCGTTCTCGCACACGGTGACGATGAGGTCGACCTTGGCGGGCTCGTCGGCGGGCTCGATGACCTCCACCGTGAGATCGGGCAGGTGCACGCTCGGCCGCCCCGCGTTCTCGAGCGACAGAAATACCTGGCACACCGGGGCGTAGGCCATCGAGCGTGCCGGATGCAGTTCTTGGACGATGCGATCGAAGGGCAGCGCGCTGTGCGCGAACCCCTCGATGTCGGTGTCGACGACTCGCCCGAGCAGGTCGGTGAACGACTCCTCGGGCACGACGCGGGTCCGCAGCGGCACCGTGTTGACGAACATCCCGATCAGCGGTTCGAGCGCCGGTTCACCGCGTCCGGCGACCGGGGTGCCCATGGTGACGTCCGAGGTCCCCGCCAGGCGCGCGAGCAGGATCGCCACCGCGGCATGGAGAACCATGAAGGGCGTGGCCCCGGTGCGCTGTGCCAACTGCTCGACCGCCGCGAACAGATCGGCCGGGATGGCGGAGTCGATCACGCCACCGGCGAAGCTTCGCCGGGGCGGGCGCGGGCGATCGGCGGGCAGTTCCAGCAGCGGCGGCATGTCCGCGAGTTGTGTTACCCAGTAGCGCAATTGGTGTGCGGCCGGTGATTCGGGGTCGTCGGGGTCGCCGAGTACGCGGTGCTGCCACAGGCTGTAGTCGGCGTACTGGACCGCCAGCGGGCTCCAGCCCGGTGCTCGGCCGTGCGCCCGCGCCTCGTAGGCGATGGCGGTGTCGGTGGCCAGCGGCCCCAGCGAGACGCCGTCGCAACAGATGTGGTGCAGCACCAGCACGAGCACGTGTTCGCCCGGGTTGTCGGTCACGGCCAGCACGGTGGCGTGAACGGGGGCGTGCTCGCTCAGGTCGGTGCCGACGGCGGCGAGGGCGCGTACCCGCTCGCCGACGTCGGCGGCGCGGACCGGTTGCGGGGTCAGGTCGAACGTCGACACGACCTCCTCGGCGTCCTGAATCACCTGGGTACCGGCGCCGTCGACCGCCGGATAGCGGGTCCGCAGCGATTCGTGGCGCTCGATGACGTCCAGCAGTGCCGCGCGCAGGGCGGGAAGGTCCAGGTTCCCGGTCAATCGCAGGACCAGCGGGATGTTGTAGAGGGCCGCCGCGTCACCGGCCTGATCCAGCAGCCAGATGCGGACCTGTGCCGGGGCGAGCGGTATCGGCGCGGGTCTGTCCGTGGCGACCAGCGCCGGGGCGGGGGAGACGCCCTCGGCGGTGAGGGCTTCCAGGCGCTGCGCCAGTCCCGCCACCGTCGGCTGCTGGAACAGGTCACGCACCGAGACCTCGCACCCGAGAGCGCCGCCGATTCGTACCGCCGCGGTGTTCGCGGACAGCGAGTTGCCGCCGAGCGCGAAGAAGCTGTCGAGCGCGCCGACCCGGGCGGCCCCGAGAACGTCCGAGAACACCTCCGCGACAGCCTGTTCGACCGGCGTTCCGGGGGCGACGTACGTCGTGGTGGATTCGACCACGGGTGCGGGCAGTGCTCGGAAGTCGGTCTTGCCGTTGACCGTCAGGGGTACCGACTCGATCTCGAGGATGCAGGTGGGAATCATGTACTCGGGCAGGGTCTCGCCCAGATGCGCGCGCAGTTCGTCGATATCGCAGACCGCGGCGGGTGCGGGCACGATGTACCCGACCAGCCGCGCGGCCTCGGTGTCGGGTCGATCGACGGTCACGACCGCGACCGACACCGCCGGATGCGACAGCAGCGCCGCCCGGATCTCGTCGAGTTCGATCCGGAATCCGCGCAACTGCACCTGCTGGTCGGCTCGGCCGCGGTACTCCAGTTGCTCGCCGGTGTTCCAGCGTGCGATGTCACCGCTGCGGTACATCCGTGCGCCGGGTCCCGCGAACGGGTCGGCGACGAACCGTGCCGCGCTCAGGGCGGTGCGGCCGAGGTAGCCGCGGGCCAATTGCTCGCCCCCGACATACATTTCGCCCCAGGCGCCCGGCGGGCACGGCCGCAGCATGGAATCCAGCACGTACGTCCGCAGCCCGGGCAAGGCGGTTCCGATCGGGCTCTGCGCCCCGGGAACGGCCGAGTCCGCGGTGAGCGTGGTGTAGGTGACGAAGACCGTGGTCTCGGTGATTCCATAGCTGTTGGCCAGCAAGGGAAGTCCGGGATTGTGCGCGTACCACTGCGCCAGGCCCGCCGGGTCGAGGGCCTCGCCGGAGAGTACGACCAGGCGCAGCGCCAGCGGCCCTTCGGTCTCACCGGCGGCCGCGTACCGCTGCCGGGCGGCGGCGAACTGGAAGAACGCCGAGGGCGTCTGGCTGAAGACCGTCACGTGCTCGCGGGCCAGGAGCCGTACCACCTCGTCCGGCGATCGGGCGGTGAGGCCGTCGATGACGACGACGCGCCCGCCGGTGGTCAGAGGACCGAATATCTCCCAGATCGAGTAGTCGAACGCGAACGAGTGGAAGAAGCTCCACACGTCGTCGTCCCGGATCCCGATCTCGGCGCACGCGTTGGTCACGTGGCTGACCGCCGCCCGGTGGGTGATCGTGACGCCCTTGGGCTTTCCGGTCGAGCCGGAGGTGTAGATGACGTAGGCGAGGTGATCCGGCTGCAGCGGAGTGCGGCGCTCGTCCTCGGACAGCGGCCGGTCGTCGACGTCGTCCCGGTCGGTGCCGGGGTCGTCGAAGTAGACGATTCGGCTGTGGTCGGTCGACACCGCGTCGAGCACGCCGGCACAGGTCACGATCATGAGCGGGTTCGCGTCCGACAGGATGTACGCGAGCCGATCGGCGGGGTGGGTCAGGTCCAGTGGGAGGTAGCCCGCGCCCGACTTCAGCACGCCCAGGACGGCGACGATCAGGTCGGCGTCGCGGGGCATCGCGATGGCGACGAGCGATTCGGGGCCGGCGCCCAGCTCGATCAGTCGCCGGGCGAATCGATTCGACCTGCGGTCCAGCTCGTCGTAGGTGATCGTGCCCGATTCCGCGCTGACGGCGACCCGCGCCGGCTCGGTGGGTGAGCCGTCGGACGTTCGCCCGATGATGTCGACCAGCGTCGCCGGCGTGTCGTTTCCGGGACGCCCGGCCAGGTCGACGAGGATCCGGCGCTCTTCGGCCGCGCTGATGATCGGGACGGCAGAGACCGGGGTGTCCGGGGGGCTCTCCAGCAGCCCCGACAGGAAGTCGAGGAATCGATCCAGATGCGAGGCCAGTTCGGTGTCGCTGTAGAGGTCGGTGTTGCCGTGGAGTTCGACCATCAGCGGGTCGGTTCCCTGGCGGTAGAGGTTCAGTTGCAGATCTTCGAGGGCGCCCGAGGTCAGGGCGTGATAGCGCCCCACGGCCGCGCCGAGCCGGATCTCGGAATCGAAGAAAACGATGTTCACGATCGGGCCGAAGGCACTGGCCGCCGTATCGAAGGCGGGGAACTCTCTGCGCATGTCCTCGAAGCGGTACAGCTGATGACGCAGTGCGAGTGCGAGTTCGGATATCGAACTCTGCACCAGGGTCTCGATGGTGCTGTCGGCGCCGAGGGTGAAGTGGATCGGCACCATGTTGGCCAGCATCGCGGCGGCGTTGCGCAGGCGTCTGGTCACGCGAGCGCTCACCGGGAGCGAGAGCACGACATCGTTCGCGCCGGTCATGCGGGAAAGGAACGCCGCGAAGCCGGCGATGACCACCTGCGGCGGTGAGGCACTGTGCCGGGTGGCGCAGCGATCGATGGCGTCGGCGATCGACGCCGGAACCTCGCGCGCGGCGACCGAGTCGAACGGACTCGGCCGGCCGGTGCGACCGGCCAGTCCGGTCGGGGCGGGCAGTTCGGCGGACTTGTTCAGCCAGTACCCGCGATCGGTCTCGAACCGTGTACCGGACCGGTACGCGCGCTCGTGCTCGACGATCTCGGCCAGGGTCGCCGCCGGTAGCGGCGACGGCGCACGGCCCTCGACCAGAGCGTTGTAGTGTTCGGCGACCCGGGTGAGGACATTGAACGCGCCGTAGCCGTCGATGACGAGATGATGGGCGCGCGCGTACCAGAAGTACTTCTCGCTCCCGACCTTGATCAGCTTTGTCACGGCGAGGCGATCGTGGCTCAGATCGACCGTCGTCGCGCCGCTGTCGCGTCGCATCCATTCCATCGCGGCGGCGACGGGATCGGCTTCGCCGGTGAAATCCAGTATCGGTTCGGAGTAGGTGATACTGCGATCGACGAATTGATAGGGTTCGCCGTCGGAGAGTACGACTCGCACCACCATCGACTCGGTCTCGTGCCCGGCGTCGTTGACCGCTCGCGTGAACAACTCGTAATCGATGACGCCGTCGATCTCGATGTAGTGCGCAATGTTGACGGCCGTCCCATTCGAGGACTGACCGGCGAGCCACATACCGTACTGCGCTCTCGAAAGCGGAATCAACTCCGAGTCGGAAGTGGTCCTGTCGTGGTTCTCGTCCATTGCACAACCTCTTCGTTATCACCGGCCGTGCGACGCGAATAACCGCACCGGCCAACCTCATACGAAATTGAATGCATTCGGATGCCGGCCCGCCCCGGTACCGCTCTCGTGTAGCCCCGGATCAACCGGCGGGCCGCACCGAATCCGCTGGAACAGCGATCCGGCGCGCATCCGACTCAGTGGTCATAGTTCTGCCGGTCCGCCATTCGGCCCGGTGCAGGCCCATTCGGCCGGGTCCTGCGGCAAGGTAAAGGTATGCAACCCCTTCGATGACGAGTCCACACTCCCTTCGATCGCCCGGACAAGAGCGTCGACCTTGTTCGATAGCGCGCCGACACAGGCGCACCGAGAGAATGTGTGTAGAACAGACCGGTCCCTCCGAACCTCACCGCAGAGCGGTGTGTGGTCCATGGTTTCAGGTCGCTGACCCTGGAGATAAGAGCGTCGCGGCCGTCGTGAATAGGTCTCCACCACTAGCAATTTAGCAGCAATGCATCGTGGATATTGATGGTTGGGCAGGACGGGTTATCTAGTTGCGGGGGTGTCACAGTTGTGCATTAATCCTTGACAATCGCGACCGATGCGCGATGCCGACAATTTGGACGATTCGCGCATTATGTGTGAGTGGAATGTCGATACGTACTCGGCGGTGTGCAAGGGGGCTGCTGCACGGGGGACCGTCCAGTTCGGGATGGTGTCGATGGTGCGGCGGGAGTCCGGCGCTCGAGGTCGCCGCGGGCCGAGAGTCGAATGGCCCGCCGGCGCAGCGGGTCGCGTGAATGTCGGCCCGCGCGAACGACAATCGGCAAGCGGCGCGCCAAAAGCGTGCCGGTCCGCATAGACTGCGCCCGGTTGCTCCTGTGTTGAGAGGTTTGTGGTGCGTGTGCCTGCGGGTGATGCGGTGTCCGGTCGTGGTTTCGGACGTCGTGGGTTTCTGATCGGGGCCGGTGTGCTGGCCGGGCTGGGTGGGGCGGCGGCGTTCGGCGGGGCCGCGGTGCTCGGGGGCGGGCGGCGGTCGCGGGCGGCGTTGCCGATCGGGCGGCTGGAAGACGGTGCGGCAGTGCCGATCCTGGTGATCGGCGCCGGGTACGGGGGTGCGGTCGCGGCGTTGCGGCTCGCGCAGGCCGGGCACACCGTCACGATCGTCGAGCAGGGTATGGCCTGGGATACGCCCGGACCGGACGGCAAGGTCTTCTCCGGGACCGTGCCCGCCGACGGCCGGTCCTCCTGGTTGTCGACGATGACCGATCAGCCGACCGATCACCTGCTCGGGGTTCCGATCAACATGCCGATCGAGCGGTACACCGGCGTGCTCGCCGCCGAGCACTTCGGGGGTATCCGGGTGTATCAGGGCCGCGGGGTGGGCGGGGGATCGCTGGTCAACGGCGGAATGGCGGTGACGCCGCGACGCGAGTTCTTCCCCGACATCCTGCCCTCGGTCGACCCCGAGGAAATGTATGCCACCTACTATCCGCGCGCCAATGCCGCGTTGCGGGTGAACCACATCGACCCGGAATGGTTCGAGAGCGCGCAGTGCTACGAATACGCGCGGGTCGGTCGCGCATTGGCCGCGGGCGCGGGCTTTTCGACCACGTTCGTGCCCAACGTGTACGACTTCGAATACATGAAGCAGGAACAGGCCGGGACGGTACCGCTCTCGGCGCTGAACAAGGAATCGTTGTACGGCAACAATTTCGGAAAACAGGGTTTGGACAAAACCTATCTCGCCGAGGCCGCCGCGACGGGCCGGGTGACGGTCGTTCCCCTGCACACCGTCACCGGGGTGGCCCCGGCGCCCGGCGGCTATCAGGTGCGGATGGACGAGATCGGCACCGACGGTCACACGATCGCCGCGAAATCCGTTGTCGCGCAGCGTGTGTTTTTCGCCGCGGGCAGCGTGGGCACGAGCAAACTGCTGGTCGCGCAGAAGGCGACCGGGGCGTTGCCGGATCTCCCGGACTCGGTGGGGTCCGGGTGGGGCAACAACGGCAATGTGATGGCCGCCAGGCAGAATCGACTCGACGATCCGACCGGGATCAACCAGTCCACCATCACCGCCCTCGGCATCGACAACTGGAACGACCCCGCGGGACCGGCGTTCGCCGAAATCACCTCGTTCCCGATCGGCGTCGAAACCTTCGTCAATATGCACCTGGTCATCACCAAGAATCCGAATCGCGGCGCCTTCCGGTTCGACGCGGCCACCGGCCGGGTGGAATTGGATTGGCAGACCGCGTGGAACCAGCCGAGTATCGACGCGGCCGCGCGCATCCTCGATCCGATCAACGCCAGCGCCGGCACCACCTATCGCGACGATCTGTTCGGCGGCGGCAAGGTCTGGGGTGACGATTTCGCCTACCATCCGCTGGGCGGCTGCGTGCTGAACGAGTCGACCGACAACTACGGGCGTTTGACGTCGTATCCGGGCCTGTATGTCATCGACAGTTCGCTCATTCCCGGCTCGACCACGGTGAATCCCTTCGTGACGGTGACGGCGTTGGCCGAGCGCAATATCGACGCCATCATCGCCGGCGATGTGGGACGTCGCTGATCCGCTCGCTCTCCGGTATCGCTGGATAGTGTCGGGTGATTCGGCAAAGCTGCCGAGTCTCGTACGCACTACGCGGTAGCTTTGATCGCACGTGCTGATATCCGACATCGCGGTGGGACGGAAAGTTCGACATGATGCCGATAATCGTTGCGACCGTGCCGGGGCGATGAGCGATGTCGCCCGCCGCTCCGGTCGATGTGCTCGCGGCCGGGTGGTTCGATCGGATGATCGTGCTGCCCGGCAAGCTGCCGCTGGCGATCCTGCTGCTGGCCTTCGTGTGCACGTTCCTGTTCATCCGCTGCAGTGTGCGGATGATCCGGGCCGGGGTGTCCTGGTGGCCCGGCAACGTCACCCCCGGCGGCCTGCACATCCACCACATGGTGTTCGGCGTGATCTTCATGCTCGTCGCCGGGTTCGGCGTGTTCGGCCCCGCCGGTGACCGCTCGCCCTGGCTCGAACTCTGCGCGGCCCTGTTCGGGGTGGGCGCCGCCCTGGTCCTGGACGAGTTCGCCCTGATGCTGGATCTGCAGGACGTCTACTGGTCCCGGCAGGGCCGGATCTCGGTGGACGCGGTGGTGATCGCGACCGCGGTGATAGCCCTGATGCTGTTGGGCGCGACCCCCCTGGGTGTCACCGACTCGTTCCGAGGCTGGCAGTTCCTGACCCTCCTGGTCCTGTTCCACGGCGCGATGGCCCTGATAACCCTCGCCAAAGGCAAGATCTGGACAGGCATGCTGGCCCTGTTCATCCCCCTGGTAGGCGTGGTGGGCGCGCTCCGCCTGGCCCGCCCCCACTCACCCTGGGCGCGCTGGCGCTATCCCCCCGCCTCCTCGAAAGCCGAACGCGCCCAACGCCGCGAGACCGACGAACGCTGGATGAACACCCTGAAGGACACCCTCTACAACGTGTTCGCCGGCAGGCCGAGCAGCTGATCCGCCGGAGCCACAATGGATTCGATGCACGACAGGTCGCCTCCGACGAGGACGTCCGGGTTCCGACCTGGGAGGCCTATCGGGCGGGGCTGAGGTCCTCGCCCGGCGGCGAACTCGACCCGCCGTCCTCGTGCTGATCCGTGCTCGACGCGCGCGCCGCGCGCTCGCGGGAGCCCAGGATCCCGTACAGCAGTAGGTCTTCCAGGGACGTCGCGAACCCGTCGAGGTCGTCGATGTCGCGGATGCACATCGCGAACAGGGCCGCGCCCGCGACCGTGTCGAGGAAGGTGTTGGGGTCCAGGCCGGGGCGGGCGGGGGTGCTGTCCAGGTAGCCGGTCAGCTCCTCGCGGGTGGGGGTGTCCAGGCGGGCGGACAACTTGCGGTAGAGGCTGGGGTCCTCGCGCATCTCGGCCATGAGGCCGGGCATCGCGGCTCGGGTCTCTGCGGAGCCGAAGAGCTGGATCGTGCCGCGAATGACCTTGCGGACCTCGGCGGGCAGGTCGGGGGCTATTTTCTCGGAGCCGACGTCGGGGAAGACCGCCTGGGCGATCAGGTGCGCCTTGGAAGGCCAGCGGCGGTAGATCGAGGGGCGGCTGACGCCGGCGCGAGCGGCGATGGCGTCGATCGACGTTGCGGCATAACCCTGTTCGACGAGGAGCTCGCGGGCGGCGTCCAGTACCGCGTGGTCCAGCGCGGGGTCGCGGTGCGGGCCCAGCCGGTGGCGTGCGGTCACGGAATTCGTCCTTGTCGGTCGCGGCTGAAGTCGTTACAGTCTGTCACATCAAAGTCGTTACATCGTGTAACTGCTGCGGACTCGAGGAGTAGTCGTGTCAGCTGCCCCGCAAGCCGTACCCGCGGACACATACGCGCCGGTACCGCTGCTGCAGGACAAGGTCATCGTGATCTCGGGCGTGGGACCCGGCCTGGGTCATTCGCTGGCCGTCGAGGCCGGCCGCATGGGTGCGAATCTGGTGCTGGCCAGCCGCACCGAGAAGCGAATCGAGGCGGTCGCCGAGGAGATTCGCGCGTTCGGGCGCACCGTCCTGACGGTCCCCACCGACATCACCGACGAGGCGCAGCGCGGCGCTCTCGTCGAGCGGTCGCTCGCCGAATTCGACCGGGTCGACTGCCTCATCAACAACGCCTTCGCCATCCCGCCGATGAACCCGATCACCACGATCGACCTGGACGCCCTGCGCACGGTGAACGAGACCAATGTGTTCGCCCCGCTGCGTCTTTCGGCCCTGTTCGCCGACGCGCTGGAGCGTTCGCGCGGCTCGGTGATCATGCTCAACTCGTGCGTGTCCTACAGTTCGCAGCCCGAGTACTCCGGCTACAAGCTGTCCAAGGGCACGCTGCAGCATCTCGCGTCCTCGCTGGCGACCGAGCTCGGCCCGCGCGGCATCCGCGTCAACAGCGTCGCGCCGTCCTACATCTACGAGGACCTCAACAAGGCGTACTTCGACTGGCTGGCCAGCCAGGCGGGCGTCACCCACCAGGACATCTACCGGGAGAAGGCCGCCCCGACCGATCTCCAGCGGCTGGCCGGGCCCGAAGAGGTCGCCCGCGCCACCCTGTTCCTGGCCAGCGACCTCGCCTCCGCGATCACCGGTCAGATGCTGACCGTCGACTGCGGTGAATTCCACCGATAACCCGGGAGTGCCCATGAAGAAGCGAATTGTCCTGTGGGGCACCGGCGTCGTCGGTTCCATGGTGCTGACCGAGATCGCCAAGCATCCGAACTTCGAACTCGTCGGCGTCGGGGTGAGCAATCCCGACAAGGTCGGCAAGGATGCCGGTGACCTGTGCGGCGGCGCGAAAACCGGTGTGCTGGCCACCGATTCGGTGGACGAGCTGATCGCCCTGCGCCCCGACGCCGTCGTGCACTACGGTCCCACCGCCGCCCTGGCCGACGAGAACATCAGGGTCATCAGCAGTTTCCTGCGCGCGGGCATCGACGTGTGCTCGACCGCCATGACGCCCTGGGTGTGGCCCGCGATGAAGCAGCTGCCCGATGTGTGGCGCGAACCGATCACGCGGGCCTGCGAGGAGGGCGGCGCGTCCTGCTTCACCACCGGCATCGATCCCGGTTTCGCCAACGATCTGTTCCCGCTCACGCTCATGGGCCTGTGCGGTGAGGTGGAGTCGGTGCGCGCGTCGGAACTGCTCGATTACACCGACTACGAGGGCGATTACGAGCTGGAGATGGGCATCGGCCACCCGCCGGAGTTCAACGCCATGCTCGAACACCCGGACATCCTGATCATGGCCTGGGGCGCGACCGTACCGATGATCGCGGCCGCCGCGGGCATCGAGCTCGAGAACATCACGACCACGTGGGAGAAGTGGGTGACGCCCGAGGATCGTCAGTCGGTCAAGGGCGTCGTCAAGGCGGGTACGGTCGCCGCGATCCGCTTCACGATCAACGGCATCTACCGCGGCCGCGAGGTTATCACCCTGGAGCACGTGAACCGCATCGGCCTGGATGCCGCGCCCGAATGGCCTTCCGGCACAAAGGATGACGTCTACCGGGTCGACATCATCGGTTCCCCGTCGATCTCCCAGGAGACCTCGTTCCGCTTCACCGACGGGTCCGGCCGCACCCCCGCGGTCGCGGGCTGCCTGTCCACCGGCCTGCGCGCGCTCAACGCCGTGCCCGCGGTGAACGATCTGCCCCCGGGCTGGGTGACGGCACTCGACCTGCCCCTGATCCCGGGCAAGGGCACGATTCGCTGAAATCCCGCTCCGCGCATAGCAGTCGGTTCCCGGCACGTCACTCGGACGTGCCGGGAGCCCGCCCCGCTACGACACTGACGGAGCCGAGCCCACCCACCCCGCGTCGATCAATTGCTTGCCCAACGTATCCGCCTGTCGGACCCCCGCCCGAAAAGCCGCCGGCCAGGCGGCGTTCAGATCGGGCTTCGCCGTGAATCCGTCGAAAATGCCGATGGTCTCGGCGTCGGGCCCGAACCGCACGACGGTGCCGGTCGCCGTGTCCGCGAGTTCCGCCCGAACCTGTTCCGGCGGATAGCGATGCGCCAGCGGTTCCAGTACCAGGAGAACATCGGAGCCCGCCGCGAGATCGGCGTTGGTGGGCGACCAGAACGCGCCGTCGATGTAGCGCCGATCACCGACCAGGACGGGCGGAAACGATCCCGGAAAGGCCCGGCTCGCCGTGGCCGCGACGGCGAGTGGCACCCCGCCGCCGCTGTCCAGCACCTGTCGCTGACCGGTCGCGGCGTCCACGACGGCGATCCGCAGCCTGTCGTCCGGCCAATCCTTGCCGCCGAGCGACCATTCCATCGGCGCGATATGCGCCGGGAGCGCGACCGGCTCCGTCATCGCGACCCGCCCGACCCTGCGCCCTACCTCGGCGCGATCCGGCGTCCGGTCGAACAGCGCCGAGAAGGCGAGGCCGAGCAACTCGAAGTTCAGCACCGGCACGGGCGGACTCGGGCTCCCCGCCGGAGACGGCCCGTCGGCAACCACATTCGGGTCCTGTCCGGTGACCAGCGCGGCCCCGACGACGGCCCCCGCCGACGTTCCCACCATCGAGTCCGCGGCTCCCAATTCGATACCCGCGCGCTGCAATTCGGCGGCAAGGCCCAGCATCCAAGCGCCCCCGATGGCGCCGCCTCCACCTAAAACGATCGAGCGCCGGACATCGTCCCCGGAGGCTCGATCGACTACGCGACTGTCCATGCCCGCGATCCTAATGATGAAGGCGCCGTGGCGCTTTGAACGAGGTGCGCGCTGCCCGAGGCACCCGCTTCCGGTGGGATCGAGAGCCGGTGGTCGACGAGGCGGTCCAGTCGCGTGGCTTCCGGTACCGCCGGTTCGATCGCAGGTGACCGGTACGTCTGCTCCGACGCGACCGATCAGGCACGCGCCGAACCCCACCCTCGCGACGGCAGTGGTGCGCGCTGGAGGAGATGGCCCCGTCCAATGGCCGATCGTGCCGGTCGCTCGGGACGGGAGCAGCGTGCTACGCGGCGTCCGCGGGTTCGTCACCTCATGCGCCTGTTCCGTGGTCGCGGCAGATCGTCCGTGGCAGCGGCCCCCGCGCGGCATGCGGTAGTTTCCGCCCCGGGAGCTGTTTCGATGACCGTGGGAACGGCCGGCGGAAGAACGCCGAGAATTTTTTTCCCGCGCGATGTCGAGAACCGGCGCCCGGCTCCGTCCCCGCAGTGAAGACGGCCGACACCGGCCGCATCGCACAGAGGAGATCACGATGGCCAAGTACCTGTTGCTCAAGCACTACCGCGGCGCCCCGGCCCCGGCCAACGACGTGCCGATGGACAAGTGGACGCCGGAAGAGGTGTCGGCGCACATCAAGTACATGCAGGATTTCGCGGACCGGCTCGAGCAAACCGGCGAGTTCGTCGACGCGCAGGCGCTGTCGACGGAGGGGACCTTCGTGCGCTCGGCCGGCCCGGGCTGCCCGCCGGTGACCGACGGCCCCTTCGCCGAGACGAAGGACCTGATCGCCGGCTGGATGGTGATCGACGTCGACAGCTACGACCGCGCCCTGGAACTGGCCGGTGAACTGTCCGCCGCACCCGGCGCGGGCGGCGAGCCCATCCACGAATGGCTCGAGCTGCGCCCGTTCATGACCAAGCCGCCGACCATCACCGAGTGAGCACGGTGGACCCGGTCGCGCTGCGGACACTCACACCCGCGGTGATCACCGTCCTCGTCCGGCGCGGTGCGGATTTCGCGGCGGCCGAGGATGCCGTGCAGGAGGCGCTGATCGAGGCGCTGCGACTGTGGCCGGGGGAGCCGCCGCGCGACCCGCGCGGCTGGCTGATCACCGTGGCCTGGCGCAAGTTCCTCGACGCCACCCGCGCGGACGCCTCCCGCCGCCGGCGCGAGGACATCGCCGACGCCGAGCCCGCCGCGGAACCGATTGCGGCGGTGGACGATACGCTGGAGCTGTACTTCCTGTGCGCGCATCCCGCGCTGAGCCCGGCGTCGGCGGTCGCCCTCACCCTGCGCGCGGTCGGCGGCCTGACCACTCGGCAGATCGCGCAGGCGTACCTGGTCCCCGAGGCCACGATGGCGCAGCGCATCAGCCGCGCCAAACGCACGGTGTCCGATGCCCGTTTCAACCGTCCCGGGGATCTCGCCACCGTGCTGCGCGTGCTGTACCTGGTCTTCAACGAGGGCTATTCGGGCGAGGTCGACCTCGCGGCCGAGGCGATCCGCCTGACCCGGCAACTCGCGGTCATGACGCACGACGAGGAAACCGCGGGCCTGCTGGCGCTGATGCTGCTGCATCACGCCCGCAGGCCCGCGCGCACCCGCCCGGACGGCAGCCTGGTCCCGCTCGCCGAACAGGACCGCACCCGCTGGGACACGCGGCTCATCGCCGAGGGCGTCGAAGTCCTGCAGGCCGCGCTGGCCCGAGATCGACTGGGCGAGTACCAGTCCCAGGCCGCCATCGCAGCCCTGCACGCGGACGCGTACTCGGCGGCGGAGACCGACTGGGTACAGATCGTCGAGTGGTACGACGAGCTGATCCGGCTCATCGACAGCCCGGTCGCCCGCCTCAACCGGGCCGTCGCCCTCGGGGAGTCCGACGGTCCCCGCGCGGGCCTGGCGGCCCTGGCCGCCCTCGATCCGTCCCTGCCCCGCCACACCGCCGCGGCCGCCTACCTGCACGACCGCGCCGGCGATCCCGAGACCGCCGCCCGCCTGTACGCCGAGGCGGCCCGTGCCGCGTCGAACACCGCCGAACGGGATCACCTCACCCGCCAGGCCGCCCGGCTCAATGCCCTGATCGGCCGAGACGGGCCCGCCGAGCCTCTACCTGGTCGAGGGGAAGTCGCCGACGGATAGTCCGAGAACACTCCGATCCGAGTCCGGTCCGAACCCGCTCCAGCGCAACGAATTCGGGCGAGTCGGCTGCCCGCTCGGATTCCGCGCGCGGGCGGCTCGGGCTGGTGGAACTACGCGGCGCCCACCGAACGCGGTTCAGCCGCCGAGCTCCCGCAACTCGTCCTCGGTGAGCGTGATTCCGGCCGCCCCCATGTTCTCCTCGAGGTGCCCGACCGAGCCGGTGCCCGGGATGGCGAGGGTGACCGGCGAGAGCGCCAGCAGCCGGGCCAGCCCGACCTGCGTGGGCGTGACGTGACGCCGGGCGGCGACGTCGGCGAGCCGCGCGGTGTGATCGGTGCGGTGGCCGCCGAGCGGGAAGAACGGCACGAACGCGATTCCGTCCTGTTCGCAGGCCGCCAGCACCGGGTCCTCGCCGCGGTCGGTGACTTGAAAGTCGTTCTGTACGGCCACGACCGGGGCGATCGCTCGCGCCTCGGCCAGATGGCCGGCGTCGATGTTGCTCAGCCCGAGATGCCGGATGAGCCCGGCGTCGCGCAGTTCCGCCAGCATCTCGAACTCCGCGGCCAGCGACAGACCGTGCGGCACCGACGTGGTCCCGATCCGCAGATACACCAGATCCAGTCGATCGACCCCCAGCGATCGGAGATTGGCCAGCACCTGTGAGCGCAGATCCCCGTCCGGGGTCTCCCACACGCCGCCGGGCCCGAAGGCCGGGCTGACCTTGACCGCGATCACCAGTTCCGGGGGATAGGGCGAAAGCGCCTGCCGTATCAGATCATTCGCGGCCACCGATTCGTCGCCGCTGCGGTAGTAGTCCGCCGTGTCTATGTGGTCGACCCCGAGCTCGATCGCCCGCCGCAGCACGGTCCGCCCCACCTGCGGGTCGCGCGGCGGCCCCTGCCACCCGTGGCTCGAGACCTGCAGGGCCCCGAACCCGATCCGCTGCACCGGCAGATCCCCGCCCAGGAGAAATCGGCCGGCAGGGGGTCGCGCAGTCACCGGGTCTCCTTCCGGTCGGATTCGACGAAGCGTCACCGCTCGCTTGGAAACCTACCCAACCGCGCCCGGGTTTGCGCGGAGCCGCCGCCGATCGTGCTCGTGACCGGCCCGGTCTATGTCACTCCGTCGTGAGGCGCCCGGTGAACGCGGTCGCGGCCCGCGCGAGCCGGTCGGCGGGCCAGCCCGCCGGATTCTCGACCTGCGCGAGCATCGCGCCCCGGGAGGCCAGGAACAGCAGATCGGCCACGGGTTCGGGGTCCGGGATGCCTGCGGCCGTCAGCGCCTGGGTGATGCGCCCGTGCAGGCGGTCGAGTTCGCGATGCAGCGCGGCCAGCCGATCGGCGTCGATGGTCTTCTCGCCGAGCAACTGGACGAGGATCTTCGCCACCAGCGGACTCGATTCGCCGGTCCAGTCCAGGGCCCAGACGGTGACCGCGCGCAACTTGTCGGCGGGGGAGCCGGTGAGCTCCGCGATCTGGTTGTCCCATTGGGCGACAAGGGTTTCCAGTGTCAGGTCCAGGAGCTGCGTGCGATTCCGGACGTAGTTGGTGACCAGGCTGGTCGAGCCGCCGAGTGCGTCGGCGACCGCGCGCACGGTCAGGCCGGCCACGCCGTGCTCGCGGACGATGCGCACCCCGGCCAGGCCGATCTGCTGTTTGCGGTCGGAGCTGTTCACTTCGATGGGCATCTGGGAGTCCTCGCCTTGCGTTCGCGGTCGACTCCGGCAACACTGTCATACAACAGCGTTGCATAACAGCGTTGCAGATCGCAGAGGAGTCCCCGAGCATGAACCGGTTCATCACCGCCTGCTGTGCCGCGACGATCGGGGTCGCGGCCGTCGTGACCGCGACCGCGCCCGCCCACGCGGACAATCTCGGGGCGGTCGATCAGGTCGCGGCCCTGGACGTGCGAATTCCCGGCGCCGCCACGGTCGAGCGCCTCGAGTACTCGACGCGGAACTCACTGGGCGAGCCGGTCACCTCCTCGGGTGCGCTGTTCCTGCCACCCGGCCCGCCCCCGCCGGGCGGCCGGCCGATCATCGCCTGGGAGCACGGAACCGTCGGCCGCGCCGACGCCTGCGCGCCGTCGAACACCGACTTCACCTTCTACCGCCCCTACCTGGAGAACCTGCTCGCCCAGGGATACGCCGTCGCGGCGACCGACTACATCGGCCTGGGTACCTCTGGCGAGCACGCGTACCTCGACGGCCGCGCGGCCGCGCAGGCCGCGATCGACATGGTGCGCGCCGCGCGCGCGGCCCATCCCGCCCTGTCGAACAGCTGGGCGGCGGTCGGTCACTCCCAGGGCGGCCACGCCGCGCTGTTCACCGCTGCGATCGCCGCCACGTACGCGCCCGAACTCGACTATCGGGGCGCGGTGGCCTTCGCGCCGGGCGCGAGCATCACCGACACGATGCTGCTGCTGGGTCGCCCGGGCACCCCCGACATCCTGCCCGCGGGTATGAAGACCTACACCGCCTACGTACTCGGTGGTGTGCACGCGGCCCGCCCCGGCTTCGACCTCGACGCCTACCTCACCCCGCTGGGCCGCCGCATCGTCGCCGACGGCTCCCGCCTGTGCTACGACGAGATGACCGCGACCCTGGACGGGGTCTCGATGGCGGACATGTTCACCCGCCCCCTGGCCGAGGGCGATTTCGAAGCGGTGGCGCGCCCGGTCCTGGATGTGCCCACAACCGGCTACACCGGGCCACTGCTGATCGTCCAGGGCACCAACGACATCGACGTCCCCGCGCCGATGGTCTGGCGCCAGGCGGCCGAATTGCGCTCCGCCGGAGTGGAGTTCACCCTCCGCGACTATCCGGGCTACGACCACATGCAGGTGCTGGACGGAACCCACGCCGAGACCAACGCTTTCCTGGCGGGCCTGTTCCGGTAGGTCGACCGGCGGCGAGCGACGGTGCAGCCGTTCAGGATTCGGCGAGCACGCCCTCGCCAATCTCGCGGAACCACATGCGAATGCTGTCGCTCAGAATCGTGGCCGACTGCTCGGCGGTGACCACGTCGGCGGCCCGGCCCGCGGCGAGTCCGGTTCCCATCGATATGACGGCGATGATGGCGCGATCCATCTGGGGCCCCGCGGCGTCGATGCCTTCGGGTGCGAAGTCCTCGAACAGCGTGCGGCCCGATTCCAGCACCCGCAGGGCGGTTTCGCGGGCGCGGGCGCTCTGGTCGGGATCGCGCAGGACGCTCAGCGCGTATTCGGCGAAGAGCGTGGACAGCGCGACCTCGCTGGAGAGCCGCGCCCACCAGGTGGAGATGACGACCAGCCGGGCGTCCACTCCGGTGGGCGCGGCCATGAGATCGGCCATCAGGCGGGCGAGTTCGGCCGAAGCCCGGCGGCGCAGCACCTCGAGGCAGAGCGATTCCTTGTTGTCGAAATTGCTGTACACCGCGCCGATCGTGCGACCGGCTTCCGCGGCGATGGCCGCGATGGAGGTGGCGTAGTAGCCGTCGCGCAGGAAGAGCTCCGCGGCCGCGTCGATCAGGTTGTCCCGGGTTTGCGCCTGACTTTCCGCGCGGGTCAATACCTTTCGAGCAGCCACTGCGCTACGCCCTCCATCGCTCGTTCGTGAACCGAAACGCCATGTCGGATAACCATGCACTGTGAATAATTCCGATACCCGGGATGGTAGCGGATCCACCGGGGCATTCGGCGCGCACAACGCCGGAGCTACGGCCCGCCCGGTCGCCCGGATCTGCGGCAGAATGCGGGCATGAGTACCTTCGGCCTGGCGGTGATCGCCGATACCGCCACCGCCTCCGAAGCCGCCGCGATGGTCGAGAACGTGCACCGCGTGGCAGCCGCCGCCGGGGTCGACGGCGATCGCGTGCTGGTGGAATCCGTACGGCGGGTCGGGGATTGGTGGCGCGTGTGCGCCTACGTGACGTACGCGTCTTCCGATGCCCCGGGTCTGTTCGCCGGTTTGCACACCGCGCGGGTGGCCGCCGCCGACGACTACGACGAGCACGGCTGCGCCTGGAGCACGTGGCGCGTCACCGATTCCGAACCCGAGCTCGTCTATCGAAAGTTCCTGCCGCCACCGGATTCGTCTCCGGATGACGACGATGACGACGACGAAGAAGACGACGCCGCCGCGGACCGCGCCGACCGCCCGGCCACCCTCGCCATGGCGAACCTCTGGGACGCGAACCCAGGCAAAGTCATCGCGGTCGAACGCCACTTCGAGCGCATGTCCCAGGACCAGGGCGTGATCGGCGCGCCCTTCCAGCCGTGGATCACCGCGCTCGGCCTCTGGTGGCCCGGTGATCGCTACGTCCCGGAAGATCTCCGCGACCCGGTCGGACCCGGTTCGCTACCGTGATCGATATGACCACGCTCTATGTGCCTGCTCGTTTCAACGGCCCGCCCGACTCGGGCAACGGCGGATATGTCGCCGGGCTGCTGGCCGAGACCCGGGACGAGGACGTCGTCACGGTCGTGCTGCGGAATCCGCCGCCGCTCGAGACGCCGCTGCGCGTGGCCGACGGCGAACTGTTCGACGGCGATAACCTGATCGCTCGTTCGTCCGCGGGCGCGTTCGAACGTGCGGTGCCCCAGCCGGTGTCACCGGCGACGGCGGCCGCGGCGAGCGGGGAGGTCAACGACAGCGAGATCTTCGGGCGCTGTTTCGTCTGCGGCAGTCTGCGCACCGACGGCCTGCGCATCGAGGCCGGTCCCGTCGGCGATGGCGTGGTGGCCGCGCCCTGGACACCGGACGGCACGGTGCCCATCGGTCAGCCGCTGCTGTGGGCCGCCATGGACTGTCCGGGCGGCTGGACGGTCCCCGAACTCTTCGAGCGCCCGGCCGTTCTGGGTTCGATGACCGCGGCCGTCCTGGACTACCCGGCCCCGGGCGAGCCCTGCGTGGTGATCGGCGCGCTGCACGCGGAGGACGGCCGCAAGGTGCGTACCGCCACCGCCCTGTACGGCAGCGACAACCGCCTGCTGTCCCGCTCGGAGCAGGTGTGGATTCGCCTGGCCGCCAACTGAATACGGTGGCGCTCTAGGGGGAAGGTGCGCTCTCCGGAGCGCGCCCGGCCCGCACCCGGGCCACCGCGAACGCGGCCGTGAACGCCAGGTGCACGACCAGGAAGACTGCGGCCAGATCCCGCGCGTCCCCGCTGAGCACGCCCCACACGTCGTTGCCCGCCACGACGCCGAACCCCACCAGGTTGGCCAGCAGCACGGTGTTCCGGATGGATCCCGGCTCGGCCGCGCGGGACATCCAGTTGAGCACCGCCACCCCCAGGAACGGCCCGCTCAGCAGCCGGAGCAGCGCGACCAGCTCCGGCGAGGCGTCCTCCGGCACGGCGTCGACCCCGAACTGCACGGGAACCACGAGCAACGCGAGTCCGATGACGGCCATGTACACCCCGGCCGCGATGAGTAGCGCTTTGACCACGGTAGCCAACCTCCCGGTATTCGCCCTGTGTGGTCAGTACCGCCCGGGCACGAATTCAAACCTCCGTGCGATCCGACATCGCCGTGCTCGCCTCCGGCACATCGGCTCTCGCGACGCGTATTCTCATTCTTCGTGCCGACTGGCGGTAGCAAACAGGTTCGCGCCGCGCGCAAGCGCAAGAAGCGGATGGCGCGTGTCACCCACGATCTCACCGAGGCGCAGTGGACCGCGCTCAAGACCTCCTGGGGCGGATGCGCCTACTGCGGCGCCCCGGACGGCGCGCCCCAGAAGGATTGCGTGCAAGCCATTTCGCGCGGCGGGCGCTACACGCTCGGTAACGTCGTGCCCGCGTGCGGATCGTGCAACGCCAGCAAGTGCAATGCCGAGGTGACGGGGTGGCTGCGCCGCAAGAAGCTCGACGAACGCGCGTTCCTGGTGCGCCACTACGAGATCTGCGCCGAACTCACCATCCGATTCGCCGCCGCGGCCGATGCGGAGCCGATCGGTCCGAACACGATCGACGACGTGGCCGGATAGGCTGTAGCTGAACGATTTTCGTTGTCGGCGATCGTTTCTCTGGCAGAGGAGTCCGGGCGGATGGATTGCCGGAACACAGGTGTCAGCCGCCGCCGCGTGCTGATCGCGGCCGGGTCCGCGATCACGGTCGCCGCCGTGACCAGGCCTGCTCCGACCGGGCGGATCACCCGGGAGGTGAGCCCGTACGCCGCCGGGGCCGACGCGAGCCGCGCACGAGCCGAACCGGCCGAACAGGCGATCGTGCGCCGCCACGTGCGCCCGCTGTGGGGTCAGCAGGGTCTGCGACTCGGCAGGCTGGTCTGGCCGTCGGCGGTCACCGATCGGCCCTTCGTGAAATGGTGCTACTGGTGGCAGGCGCACCTGCTCGACTGCGCGGTGGATGCCGCCTGCCGCGACCGCGACCCGGAGCGCCTCGCCCGCGTCGCCGCTCTCGCGGCCGGTATCCGGGCCCGCAACTTCGGTGGCTGGACGAACCGGTACTACGACGACATGGGCTGGCTGGCGATCACCCTCGAACGGGCCGATCGACTACTCGGTCTCCGATTCGGCGACGCCGTCGGCGACCTGCGCGCCGCACTGCTCGACGGCTGGGATCCGGTGGTCGGCGCGGTGCCGTGGCGGGTCGGCGACGACTACTTCAACACCCCCGCGATCGGCCCGACGGGTATCGCCTTCGCGCGGCTCGGGGAGGTGGCGCGCGCCGAGCGGCTGGCGGAATTCCTGCACACCCGATTACGTGATCCCGACAGCGGCCTGACCCTGGACGGGGTGCACGAACCCGGCGGCCGACTGAACCGCACCACGCTGACCTACTGTCACGGCCTCGCCATCGGACTGGAAACCGAATTGGCCGTGCGCACGGGCGATTCGGAGCGTCGGCGGCGAGTGACGGACCTGATCGCGGCGACCGGTCCGGGCCTGACCGACGCGGGGGTGATCACCGCGGGCGGTGACGACGACTCCGGGCTCTTCATGGGCGTGCTCGCCCGATATCTGGCCGAAGCCGCACTAGCCCTGGGGGATACGACCGCCGCGCGCATCGTGCACGATTCGGCCCGCGCCGCCTGGGACAACCGGGCCGAGGTGGACGGCCTCCCGCTCTTCGGCGTGGACTGGTCGGCCCCGGTGACGGCATCGGGCCTGCCCGCCGCCGCCCAGCTGCTCCTGCCCCCGGGCCCGCCCTCGAAGAATCTGAGCCCCGATCTGTCCGTTCAACTGAGCGGCTGGATGCTGTTCGAAGCGGATCACCGGATCACCGCCGCCGGACTGTGATTCGAGCGCGCAGCCGGGGCCGCCGAGCCCCTCGTGTGCTCCCTCCGCTCGGACGTGCCCGCCGCCTGGCTCGACTCCGACTTCTGGATCAGCGCCTTCGAACACGTCGAGGACGAGTACGGGGTGTCCTGAGCAGTCGGAGGCGTTGTCTCGCAGCCGATCACGCCTCGGCGAGTCTGCCCGGGCGGCGCTTCTTCAGTGAGCTGATCAGGCGGCGTTGCTCGCGCAGGCCCGCGGCGGCCAGCCGCGGCTTCACGGCCGAGGCGAAGGCGTAGAACAGCACGTGATTCAGACCGGCGTCGAGGTAGGGGCTCAGCCAGCGCTCGACGTCGGCGGCGGTGCCGGAGGGCATCAGGCCGCGCACCAGCTCCGGGGTGACGTGCTTGCTGTACTCGGCGAACTGCTCGCCCTCGAAGACGGCCGGGTCCACACTCGAATAGCCGGGATTATCGGCGCCGAGGGGATGAGTCGCGCCCGCCGCCGTCCAGCTCGCCCCGGGCATCGCCAGGGCCATGGCCCGGATGAAGGGGGCATCGCAGAGCTCGTCCAGCACCCGCTGATCGGGTGCGAGCAGCGGTGCCAGCAACACGCTGCGGTGCAGGGTTTCCGGATCGCGTCCGGCATCCCGGGCGCCGCGCGCGAAGTTACTCGCGGCATCGTGCCAGGAGGTGGTGGTGTCGTTCAGGATGAACATCCAGCCATCGCCGTGCTCCCCGGCGATGCGGCAGGCGCGCGGTCCCTGCGCGGCGACCCACACCGGGGGAGTCGTGCCGCCGAGCGGCGGCAGCCCGAACCTCGCATCGTGCCAATCGTGGAATTGCCCCTTGTGCGTGAGCAATTCGTCGGGCGACGCCCACGCGGCGCGCAGGGCCGTCAAGGCGTCGGCGAGCCGGGCCGCGCGCGGCTCCAGGGTCAAGCCGTAGGGAACGGTGTTCTCGAACTCGCCCGAGCCGATCCCCAGCACGACCTTGCCGCGCGACAGATGGTGCAGCGACATCCACGCGCGCGCCAGATCCGCCGGACTGCGGCGCACGACATCGGTGACCGCGACACCCATGGCGGGCCCGCGTGGGCGAGCCCAGCGCGCAAGCGCGACAGTCGGATCCAGGTAGGCATCCAGTGATGTGACGTACCGCGCCATCGGCGAGAAGCGAGCATTCCACGCGGCCGCGGGAAACGCCGACTTGGTGTGATCGGAGAACCACACGTCGTCGACCCCCAGTAGACCAGCGGTCCGCAGATTCATCCTGATGGCCCACACCGGGGCGATGGGCTCGATCAACGACCCGATACGCACCCGATCACCGTGCGGCCGTACCTTGTACGGACTTTCCCGCCGAACCATAGCCACCCCCCGAGAGGAACCCTGCTGGAGTTATAGCAAGAAGCTAGGACTCCTGACCGGTGAACAGGGGAAGGTGTTATCCCGGCCGCCGTGTCGACTCCTCGGCGTGGTGCGCGTGCGCGGCCGGGAGGTATCCCCACGTCCGTACGGTGGGCGGGGCATGGAACCACCGCTGTTCGTCGGCGAGCTCCGCCTGCGCGGCAGCGATCGTGCCGGGTGAAACCCCGAGGGGGACAAGCGCATCGCTCACCTGGGCCCAGGTGAGACTCCACATCCGCGCGGCGGGCGAACCACCCCGGAACATCGGGATCTGCGCCTCGGCCCGGACATCGACGAGTCCGAGCGCCTCCAGCCGCGCCGGCAGATTCCGCGCCCAGGACTGATTCGCGCCCGCGATTTCGGTCGAGCGCGCGAACCCGCGCCACACCTCGCCGAACGCGCCCGGCATCTGATCGAGGACCCCGAGTCCATCGCCTTCCTCGGCCATCAGAACGCCACCGGGCGCGAGTGCCCGAACCAATCGCTCCAGCACGATGTCGCGATCCGCGATGTGGAGCAGCACGAATCGCGTATGGACGAAATCGAATTCGCGCTCGGGAAGCGCGCCGCCGACGAGATCCACGCGAGCGACTTCACCGCCGAGTCCCGGGATGTCGGCGAGGTGACGCGGATCGGCATCCACCGCCAGCACCCGCCCACCGGGCAGTACGGTCCGGCACAGCCATCGCGCGAACGACCCGCCGCCGGCTCCGGCTTCCAGGCACCGCCACCCCGCATCCACCCCCAGCCGGCGCGCGAGCGCCGTGCTCTCCGGGTCGTAGGCCGCGCCGAGCAGCGCGAGGCGCTCGGCGGCGAAGTCCCAGCCATTGGGCAGCGTGTAGTGCGGATCATTCGGCGCGGCGATCGGCGCGGGCGAGTCCATGTCCCGACGTTATTCCTGTTCGGCGGTGCGGTCACGTCGCGCCCGGCCGGAGGGCCCGCCACGCCGGTACGCTCGCAGCCATGGGCGGGGATGTGCTGTTGCTGCCGGCCATGTTCGGTCCCCTGATAGTGCTCGGGTGGGCCGCCATGCGTGCGAAGCGCCGCTGGCTCGGCGGATCATTCGCCGGGCCGTTCCAGGAGATGTTCGATCCGGATGAGGTAGCGCCCGCTGTCCACCCCATGAAATCCGGGGCAGCGCTTCGCAATTGAAATGCAAGCACTTCGCATACGATCCCGCGCATGATCTCCTCATCCCGGATCGCGGCCATCGGACTCCTCTGCGCACCGGCCGTCGCCCTGCCGGTCGCGCTGGCGCCCGCCGCACACGCCACCGTCGAATCGTTCGGCGTGAGCTGCAGCAAACCCGCGGTGCCCTGCGAGGTTTCGATCACGACGAGCGGAGCCGACCGGCTCAGCCCGGTGACCGTGGCGGTGAACGGCACGATCATCGGCCAGGACACTCCATTCGGCAGCTCGGACGGACTGTACGGATTCGCGGAGGTCGCATGGACCCCGCCCGCTGTCGGCGCGTACACGATCACCGTCACCCAGGGCAGCTCCACTCGCTCGGTGAAACTGGCCATCTGCCCGCCGAATCCGTCCGGCTACCCGGATATCTCACTCTCGCTGGGCTCGGCGGTCTCGAGCGTCTGCAACATCATCGGCAGCTCCCTGAACTCCGGCTCGACATCCGGCTCCGCCGCACTGGTGCTCCCGCTCTTCGCCGGTTCCTCGGGTTCGTGATCACTCCCGGTTGATCGCCGGCACCGAACCGGGTGTCATTCCGCGGGCGCGCCGAGCGGGGGGTGCTCCAGCACCCGGGGCTTGTACTCGACCAGCTGAATACCATCATCGAAGGTGCGGTGCTCGACCATTTCGAGGGCGACATCCGGATAGCCGTCGTAAATGCGTTCCGAGCCGGTAGCGCCGGTGATCACCGGGAACATCACCACCCGAAAGCGATCCACCAGACCGGCTCGCAGCAGGGAACGGCTAAGGCTCAGGCTGCCGATCGTGGCGAGCAGGCCCGAGTCATCGGCCTTCATGGCGCGCACCGCTTCGACGGCATCGCCGCGCACGAGGGTGGAGTTGGCCCAGGTCAGCGGGTCCTCGAGCGAGGACGAGAACACCACCTTGCGTGCTCGCGTGAGCTCGTCGACCGACGCCTCTTCCTCGGGACGGAACTCATCCTGGCCATCCGGAACCTCGCCCGCGGCGAAGCCCGACATCAGGCGATAGGTATTGGCGCCCATCAGGTGTGTGGCCTTGGGCTGCTCGCCCAGCCAGGCGAGGTATTCCGGGCCTTCGAGGCCCCAGAATCCGGGCCAGCCTTCGCCCGAGGCATAGCCGTCGAGGGAGGTGATGAAATCGACGAGGAGTTCCGACATGGTGGGGTCCTTTCCTTCGGTGTTATGGGTTGTGACTCGGTGAGGGGCGGAAATTCATCGGGTGATTGGTGATTTGATCGGGGGAGTGAGGCCGCGATATCCGAGTACCGGCCGGGGTGGGTGGGGTGCCTGGATCACCGTCGGGGTGCCCTACCGCAGGAAAGACGACTAGAAACGGAGTACCGGCGGGGGCACGTCGGGAGACTCGACGGCGGTTGGGTGCCCTACCGGGGGAAGGACGCCTGGATAACGGAGTACCAGCCGGAGCAGGTTGGGAGCCTCGACGGCGGTTCCAGCCCTCCCGAGCCGATCAACGGGATCGAAGCCCTCGGATGCGTAGCCGAGTTCCCAACCCCGGGCCGGATACGACTATCACCGCCAGAGACATCACCTCATTGTGTTGATGACGAGTCTTTGTCTGTAGGTCTCGAGAAGGTTCCCACGGCCAGTCGACCCGGCTGGAAGGACGAACGCGCTTCCAATTGGGGAGCCAAAGGCCGGGTACGGCAGGCGACGTGACCAGCACTGCCGCATCTGTTTTGCCCGCTCTCCCGAACCCCGCCGGAAGCCGGAGTGGGTGTGGGGTTGGGCTACGTCGGCCACGGGCGTGAACACTGATACGTGTGGACGCACCAGCCGCATGGGTGTGAACGGCCGGGCCAGGGCTTGGGCGCGCGAGGAGCCCCTTCGGCATGGGAAAGCCGAAGAGGCAGAGTCGAAAGCAGCGGTGAGACTCGATACTCAGGGCCAGGGCTAACAGCGCCATCGTGCGGGGATACCCGGAAACTGGGGATGATGACGGAAGTTCACACGCGGCCTACGACTTCGGTCGATGTGTGGTGGAGGAATCCATCCGGTCTTGCCCGGATTCTCCGAATCCTCACCCATGACAACGGTTTGCCACCCGTTCGGGCCGGTGTTGATCTGGGCGTGGCAGGCATCGCACGCCAAGGTCAGGTTCTCGATGTCGGTTTCGCCGCCATCGGCCCATTCTCGGATGTGGTGGACGGCGGAGCGGCTCGCCGGCGCGTCGCAACCGGGGCGGGTGCACCCGCGTTCGGTGGCGGTGAGCGCCAACCGCTGAGCCGGGTTCGCCAGACGCTGACCACGAGACAGGTGCAAGGGGCGGCCGTTTCGGTCGAGCACCACCAGATACGGGGTCGAGTTCCTGGCCACCTGGAGGGCTTGGGTGATCGACATGGTGCCACCGGTCGCGGTGGTCGCTACGCCCGCGCGCTTCTCCAGGTCTTCGATGCTCATGGTGATGATGGTCGAAACCGGAAGTCCGCGATGCGATCCGAGCTTCGTGGGTCCCATGTCGGGGCGGAAGAACACCATCAGCGCGTCGTGGTTGCGCTGCTCGGCGTTGCGGTGATCGCGCTTGGCTGCCGCGCGCAGCTTCGCGCGGAGAGCGGCGCGGGCACGCTGGGCCGGGGTCAGCGAGGGGTCGTTCGCATCGGCGTCGTCGGCGTTCTCGTCGCCGTCGTCGAGTTCGGTGTCGAGGCCGAGTTCGGCGGTGGTCCAGGGGCTTTCGGGGTCGTCGGGGTTGCACATTCCGGGTCGTCCGAACTTCTCGAACATCGGGATCATGACCGCCCCCAACTGCGGGGTGAGATACCCCGAGATCGGGTACATGCCGTCGATGCCCTGGTGCCCGATCTTGACGCTCCGGACTCGCTGCCGGTCCCGGTCCTCGGTCAAACGCCCATCGGGATCAACGTGGGCCAGGATATGCACCCCGAGCTTGGTCACACCCTTCGGGTCACCCTCACGGGCATAAGAGGTCAGATGCTCCTCGGCATGGTCTTTGACCTCCGTACCGGCGGCGTCGGGGATCCGCTCGAGCGCATCGTGGATGGCCTTCACATGGTCGGCGGAGATCTCCCCGGCCCGTTGGGCTGCGGCTACGAGCGGCAATTTCGGGGGCCGGGTGCTCGAACCCGCCGACACTGTCGACAGCAGATCAGCGTTGCGGACTCGGGTGGCGGCCTCGGCGTAGGACAGGCGCAGTGTCTGTTGCAGGAACAGGATCAAGCTCTTCACGCCTGCGCGAGGGCCCAGGTCTCGTGCTCCGCATTCGAGAGCGAACCGCTGTTTGACGGCTTCGAGTTTGCGGAAGCTGGTTTCGAGCTCCTGCATGACGTCGACGACCTCGCCATCGGCCATTGAGTACATCGGTAATTCGAGCAGGTTTTCCACCGCGGCGGCGAGTGCTTTGGCACTGGTCGCGATGGTGGGCACCTCTCTCGAATCCATGCCTCTATTCTACGCCTTGATAGCGAGAATGAATAGCCCAATTCTATTGGTATACAACACTATTCGGGCAAATCGGCATGTCAAATCTCCCGCAATTCACAGTGCTCTCAATAGGCAACGAACCACCCTCCGCTCTCGAGAGCAAAACCTATCCAAGTCGCTCGATAACCCCCGCAACCCCCTGCGCCGCCACGTTCGCATCATCGATATCCACCCCGTACAAAACCTCGTACCACGGCCCCAGCCGATGCCACGCCAACGCCCGCTCACGCAGCTCCTCGGTGACCCCGTACACCCGCGCGAGTTCGTCCGCGAACCCCGCCGGCGTGCCGAACAACCCCCATGCCAGATCGATCGCCGCGTCCCCGACATGAGCGTCGCCGAAGTCGATGACGCCCGTGACGCGCGTCCCGTCGGCCAGCACGTGCTCGGGTCCGAGGTCGCCGTGGACGAGGGTGTCCGTGGGGAACCGCAGCACCGCGTCGAGGAGCTCCACCCCTCGCGACCGATGCGAATCCGGCAGCAGCGGAAGCACTTCGGCGCGGAATCGCCGGTCGGCATCAACTCGATCGTGATGCGTCCGTTCCGCGCCCGCGAACCCGCGCTCCACGGCGGCGTCGACGGGCGTGCCGTGCAGGGCGAGCAGGAACTCCCCGAGTGCCCGGCCGTGCGCGGCGAGCGGGGTCTCGAGCGGTTCGCCGGGTACGAGCGGGTGCCGCACCACCAGCGGAGTGCGGGTGACCACCTCGGGAATCGGGACCGGCAGCGGCAGCCGGGCCGCCAGCCACGGCATGGTCTCGGTCTCGCGCAGCAGCTGTGCCTCGACCTCGGGGCGGCGCGGTGTGCGCACTACCCAGCGCCCGTCCACCAGGGTCGCTCGACTGTCCCATCCTCCGGCGAATTCCATTCCCGAAAGATATCCGGGCTCCCCGACTGCGGACCCCTCGCCCGACGCATCTCACTCGCAGGTGTCGAACTCTTCGCGCATTCGGCGTTGGACGGTCAGGGCGACGGCGCTGAGCCTTTCCTCGGTGATCGTCGAAAGGTAGTAGTCGCAGCCGGCGGCGTGGAGGTATCCCTCGTTGCGCTTGCTCTCGGTGTAGTAGAAGAACCAGTTCCACGTCAGCCGGAGCGGATGTTCGGGGGTCGGGCTCACTGCCCGCACGGCGCTGGACAGCGCGTCGAAGGCGATGTCGGCGTCGGGCGTGGACGGCGTCTTTTCGTGCAGCATGAGCGAGACGACTTGGCTGCCATCGATCTCGATGAACTTTATTGCCCAGGGAATCTCGGAGAGTTGCCGCCGCAGGTCGATTTCCCGATCGACGGGCAGGGGCAGCTTCACGTTCCAGTGCTCGAACTCGGGGGCTTCGATCTTCACCTCCGCTGCCGAGTCCGGGCCGATCATCGCCCGGATCGCGACGAGCGGCTCGGCGGTCCCGGTCTTCACGTCCATGATGTTGATCCGGGGTGTCGTGCGCTCGTCCCAGTAGATCCGTACGTCGGGGACAGATGCCGTGTACTGGCGAACATGTCGGACCGTCTCACGGAACGAATCGAGGTCCAGTTCCCGGTTGATCGCGACCCGTGCCCTGTCGCCGACGACGAATTCGATGTCGCGCTCGCGCAGCCCGTCGAACTCGCCGATGTGCTCGCGCAGGCGCTCGACGACGTCATCGAGCTGCTGGTCGGTCGCGTCGGGCACACCCGCGGTGATGCGCAGGTAGCTGTCCCCCTCGAAGAAATCGTCACCGATCGTGATGTCGAATCGCTGGACGCCCGGCATGGCCGAGATCTGCGCCTTCAGCTCTGCGGCCACCGCGTCATAGTCGGTCAGCAGCCCGGAGCAGGCGGTGAGCGTGAGCGCCGCGACCGCCGCGAGCAGGACGGACATCGCCCGTTCGAGAACTGTTCTGCGCGTGCGGATCCTACCGCTCCTCTATCTCGGCTCGAACTGCTCGACGGCCGGGTTCGAGGGCGATCCCGCAAGTTCGAGGTGGTGCCGGACAAGGCCGGATTCCGACCGAACATATCCGACCCCGGCACGACGAATTGCGAATGCGGACAATGGCGCTGACGTCAATTCTGGGGGCGCGAGTTCTGGGGTGTCAGCACGTCGGCGCATGCCCCGAAGATGCCGCCGCCCTATCGCTTTTCGCGAATCACCGCGCCGATCTTCTCCACGCGATCCGCGAGCGGAACGGTCAACTCGATCACCGGTATGTCGGGCACGAACTGGTCCGCGTAAACCAGCTCCAGCAGCGAGTCGTTGACCGCGCTCCGGAGGCCGAGCATCTCCGCCGGAGGCAGCCGGGCCTCCGTCTCGCGCGTGATGGGAACGACCACCAGCAGATCCAATGTGGCCAAAGACTTTCGGATCACAGCGGGCTCGAACGTGTCGATATCGGACCCGGTCGCCGACAGATAGGCCAGGAAGTCCAGCGGGGTGCGATCGAAGACCGAACCGTCGGGCTCGGTGGCCAGCAGTTCGATCGAGCGGGACAGCTGCGCCCGGTAGTCGGCCCGCGACGGCGGGTAGTCGAACTCGTAGCCGTCCTCTTCGAGCAGGACGTACGGCTCGTCGACCGGCGTGAGTTCGCCGAAACGCGAACACAGGTCGTTGACCAGCGTCGTCTTCCCGGTTCCGTGAGGTCCGGATACCCCGATACGCATTCGACTCCTTCGCTTCGACGGTGGTGGACGACGAGTCCCATGGTTCAGCGTCGCATTGCGCACAGCCGGCGCCGGAATCGGTATCCGCCCGGGCGACACGGGCCGCCGGGCGCGGACCGTCCGGGAGCATCCGCACGGTTGCGGAATAATAGGTCGGCATGGGTTTCACCGATGCCGAACTCGACTATCTCCGGTCGCAGCCGCTGGCTCGACTTGCCACCCGCTCCGCCGACGGGCAGCCGGACGTCGTCCCGGTCGCCTTCGAGTTCGACGGGTCCGCCTTCTGGGTAGGCGGCGGCGCGACGTTTCCTCTAACCCGCAAGGCGCGCAACGTCATCGCGGGCAACACCGAGGTGGCGCTCGTCGTCGACGACCTGGTCTCGCTCGACCCGTTCATCGCGCGCGGCGTCCGCGTCTACGGTCTCGCCGAACCGCCCGTCGAGCGTATGGGCATGGTCGGCCCCGGCTACTACCTGCGCATCGCGCCGAACGAATCCTGGAGCTGGAATCTGACCGGTGAGTCGGCGGGCGAGCAGTGGTACGGCACCCGCCACGCGCGGCATCGATGAACGGCGACATGACCCGCCCGGCGCGCCTGCTCGCCCACGGCACGGTCTCCACGGCGCTGGCGCTGCACAGCGACCGCGCGATCGGTGAGCTGCTGGACGCGGCCGTGCCGCTCGGGGTGGGCATCGGCGGGAAGTCGGCGCTGCTGGAGGTCAGCGGCACACCGGTTTTCGTGAAGCGGGTGCCGCTCAGCGACCTGGAGCGGGAGCCCCGGCACCGGCGGTCGACGGCGAACCTGTTCGGCCTGCCGCAGTTCTACCACTACGGTATCGGCCTGGTGGGCGGTGCGGGTTTCGGGGCCTGGCGTGAGCTCGCCGCGCACGTCATGACGACCGACTGGGTGATTTCCGGTGTGTACGACGGGTTTCCGCTGATGTACCACTGGCGGGTGCTGCCGGATACGACACCGCTCCCGGACGAGCTCGCCGACATCGACCACGCCGTCGCGTACTGGGACGGCCGCACCCGGATCCGCCACCGGATCGAGGCCGTGCGGGACTCGTCGGCGAGCATCGCGCTGTTCCTCGAGTACATCCCGCAGACGCTGCACTCCTGGCTGAACGACCGGATCGAGGCGGGCGAAGCCGCCGCCGCGCGGGCCTGCGCGATGCTGGAGCGGGAACTGGCCGCCGGGGTCGCGTTCATGAACGGCCGGGGAATGCTGCATATGGACGCGCATTTCGAGAACATCCTCACCGACGGTCACCGTCTCTACTTCGGCGATTTCGGCCTTGCGCTGTCCCGTGAGTTCGATCTCGCACCGGAGGAGGCCGAGTTCTTCGATAGGAATCGGACCTACGACCGCGCTTTCACCGCCAACTATCTGGTGGGATGGCTGCTCACCGCGCTGTGCGGGCTCGAGCGCGGCGACCGGGACCTCCGTGCGGCGATGATGCGGGATATCGCCGAAGGCAAACCGGTGGAGTCGATTTCGGGCGAGGTCGCCGCCGTCATCGCGCGGAACGCGCCGGTCGCCGCGGCGATGGCGGTGTTCGCGAGGGAGTTTCGGGAGACCAGCCGGACCACGCCGTACCCAGCAGGGGAGATCGAGCGGTTTCTCGACGGGTGATTGCCCGACCTCGGATGACGTGGCGAACGGATCAACGGATGTGGCCGGAGATCCTTGCCCGCGCGACGGCCCGACGTACAGGCCGTCGCGTTCACGATGTGCTCCGGCAGGGCCGACGGCAGGAACTCGGGACTCGCGTCGAAAACGAGGACAACCGGACAAATACCCTGGTGTGCTGTGCAATCGGTGGCGAGCACCGACACCTGACGGACCCCCATGCCCCCGGACGTGCCAGGTGTGGCTGCCTTCCTACGGTGCGAGCCTGGGGACGGATGTCGGCAATGGTCGTTACAGTCGCGGCGACAACACGAACGACGATTCGGGGGATCATGCCGGACACCGCAACGAGTTTCGCCGAGCCGATCGAGGCGCAGGAGTGGGAACTGCCTCCGGCCTGGCGCGGGAGCCCCGCGCCGACCCGCGGTGTCACACCGCCGCCCGAGCCGCCGC
The DNA here is from genome assembly GCF_053645575.1 of Nocardia sp. NPDC055321. Lineage (NCBI taxonomy): Bacteria > Bacillati > Actinomycetota > Actinomycetes > Mycobacteriales > Nocardiaceae > Nocardia > Nocardia sp. NPDC055321. The sequence continues at coordinate 21,764 of NZ_JBSHMS010000034.1, read as the reverse complement.
CACCACTTCCGGTGCCGGCCGAGGAGACCTACCGCAATCTGATCGCGGCACAGCGGGATCGGGTCGTGGAGATCCTCGACGAGACAGCGGCGCAGGGGGAGCCGGGATTGGCGGCGGCCGGACGCGAGGCACTGGCCGATCCGTCGACCTGCTCACCGCTCGGCGCGGCGGTGCTGGCGCACGCGCTCGTGCGTGCCGCCGACAAGCCGAACAACGCGGCCGGTGTCTGGGTGGCCGAGCGCGGCGTCGCCTTCGCCGCGGAGACCGCCGTGTGGCACCTGACGCTGACCGGAACCTCGCGGTACGACTGGGTGCAGCGCTTCCGGACCACCTGGCTACACCCGCAGGATCCCGGCTCGCCCGCGTCGGCCGCAGTCAGTGATCAACTGAAATCGATGCGCGCCCACCTGGCGGCGCTGCCCGAACCGGAGTACCGCGAGGTGGTGCGGCGCCTGGCGCTCCTGCGGAACACCCCGGGCGGCTTGCTGTTTCAGCAGGCCACCTCCTACCTGGCGCCCACCGAACCGGAGTGGACGGCCGCCGATCTCGCCACGGTCACCGGGCAGGCGGTCAACCCGCACCGGTTCGCCTTCCTCGCCGCCTCGGTGACCACGGCCGCGGACTTCGAGACACTGCTCACCGCGTTGCGCGACAGCTTCTTCTGGCACAGCGAATGGAGCTACCTGCCGGTCGCCCTGCACCGCTTCGGCCCGGAGGTCGCGCTGGTGCTGGAGCGGCTCCTGCGCGGGGGCGCGTACAAACCGCGAACCGCCGATCGCGTGGCCGAGATCCTGACCCACTTCCCGACCGCCGCCGCCTTCGCCGCGGCGTTCACCCAGCTGGGCAACGAACACGCCACGCAGACGTTGAGTCTGGCCGCGCGGCGCGCTCCGCGTCGCGCGTTGCCGGTGCTGCTTCCCCTCGCGCCGACATCGACACTGGCACGGCACATCCTGCGATCGCTGGCGCACGCGGACCCGGCCCTCGCACCGGAGTTGCCGCCGGTGGTCGCCTACACCGGCAGCGGCCATATCCGCCAGGCCCGCCCCGACGAGCTGCCCGAGGTGCTGCGCGACCCGCCGTGGCGGCAACCGAAGGCGGGATCGGCGAAGGCTCCCCGAACCCCGAAATGGCTGATACCGGAAACGCTTCCGGCGGTGACCCTGCGCGGCGGGGACGCGGTGCTGCCGGTCGCCGCGCTCGACGACCTGTGCCGTGCGCTCGTGAAGTACGGAACGGACGGGGACGCCGGCCCGATCACGCAGGTGCGGGCGGCGGCGGATCCCGGCTCGCTGGCCGAATTCGCCTGGACGGTCCTGGAACTCTGGCAGCGCGCCGGATTCCCGGCCAAGAACCCGTGGGTGCTGCGCGCGCTGGCCGTGCTCGGTGACGACGAGACCGTGCGGCGGCTGACCCCGCTGATCCACGCGTGGCCCGGACAGTCGGGGCACGCACGGGCGGTGGCCGGGCTGGACGTGCTGACCTCGATCGGCACGGACGCCGCGCTGATGCAGCTGAACGGGATCGCGGAGAAGGCGAAGTTCAAGGGGCTCAAGAGCACCGCGCGGGCGCAGATCGCCGCGGTGGCGCGGGCCCGGGGACTGACGGCGGACGAGCTGGCGGACCGGCTGACCCCGGATTTCGGATTGGACGCAGACGGCGGCCTCGTCCTCGACTACGGTCCGCGCGGGTTCGTCGTCGGCTTCGACGAACAGTTGAAGCCGATCGTCCACGACGCGACGCGGGACGAGGACGGTCGCTGGCAGCGGCTCGCCGCGCGCAAATCGCTGCCCAAGCCCGGCGCGAAGGACGATCCTGAGTTGGCGCCGGCCGCGCACAAGCGGTTCGCGGAGGTGAAGAAGGCGGTGCGAACCGCCGCGGGCGATCAGATTCGGCGATTCGAACGCGCGATGGTCACCGGTCGCCGCTGGACCGTCGCCGATCACCGGACGTTGTTCGTCGAGCACCCGTTGATCCGGCATATCGCCCGTCGCCTGGTGTGGGTGATCATCGATCGGGATGGGGGAGTGGCCGGGTCGTTCCGGATCGCGGAGGATCTCAGCTTCGCCGATGCCGCGGACGCCCCGATCCCCCTGCCGGACGACGTGACCGTCGGCATCGCGCATCCCCTGCACCTGACCGCCGGGCTCGGTGCGTGGGCCGAGCTGTTCGCCGATTACGAGATGCTGCAACCGTTCTCGCAGATCCAGCGTGAGACCTACGCGCTGTCCGAAGCGGAACGCGCGGTCGGCGTCCTTCCGGGATTCGCCGAGGTCACGGTGCCGACCGGCGGGATTCTGGGCCTGGTGCAGGTGGGGTGGGATCGCGGGCCCGCACTCGACAACGGCGTGTGGGACGAGGTGTTCCACGATCTCGGCATGGATCGCACGGTGGAGATCGACCTGCGGCCCGGTGTCCCGATCGGCAACGCGGGGTTGTTCCCCGAGCAGACCATCACGGTCCGGCTCGCTGTCCGCCGCGCGAGCCGGGGCGCGGCGCCCGAGCGCGTCGGCGGATACACGGCGGCGATCGCCGAATCCGAGCTGGTGCGGCAGCTCCACCTGCTGGTGCCGAACACACCGGGTGCGAGGTGAGCGCGGGCGAGTGACCGAAGAGGTGGCGTCGCTCGGAATCCGCCGCGCCGATCGGCTGCGGGCCCGGGCACGTGCGGGCATGCTGTGGCGGTGGCCCCGGCGGTCGGTGCGGGGCGCGGAAGCGTAGGAGTACGACTGTGGGTAGCGGCAACGACGAGCAGCACACCGAGGTCCGGGTCGTGGGCTTCCAGGTGAACACGAAGAACCTCACCCGCGCGCTGGTGACCTCCGAGGGCGAGGCGCACCGGACCGTGGTGCGGGTGCCGCTGCTCGGGCTTATCCGGCGACTGCTGTCCGCCGAGCCGCCGAAGCGGTGATCGTTGCGGCTCGGGTGATCCCGGCCGGTATGGCGTAACCCGCATCCGGCCTGTGAGACGTCCGAGACGAGGTCTGTGGCCGGGGACCGCGAGGACCCGCCCTCCTGTTCGAGGGTGCTGCCTGGGATGGGTTTCTCGCCGGCCCGCGGGGCGGGCGCTCGACCGCTGACGGCCGGTGCGCGGGTGGGTGTTCGCGCCTCGTGCGTTCCCCTCTACCGCACGAGGCGGGCCCCGTCCGAGGTCAGGCAGACACGCTCGGACGGGGCTTCCACCCTGTCGGTCCCGGGGCGTGTGGGGCCGACACCGGGAAACTCTATGCTCGCCGGTAGCTGGCTGACCATGCTCTGTTGTGCCTCCGATGCTGACATCCCGTGCCTGCTCGGTCGCTCGGTTGTTCGGGGTTTGCGCTAACGTTCCCCGCGAGAACGGCACGGGAGGGGTTGTGAGCAGGGCGATGGAACGTACGTATCTGATCGAAATCGATTCGGCGGCAGCGCGAGCGGGGGACCGCGACAGCATCGGCGGATGGCCGGTACTAGACCCCGGACAGCAGGTGCCGGTGTGTGACTGCGGCACCACGATGGCCCTGTACTTCCAGCTCGAAGTCCCCGCCGACGTACCGCATTTCGGCGGCGATCAGCTGCTGGTGTTCCAGTGCCCGGTGGACAGCGATGCCGCGTTCGATCCCGAACCGCAACTGCCCGAGCGGTATTGGGAGACGCCGCTGGCCAACGACTCGCGATTCTGGCGAATCCTGCTCCAGCACGCCGGAACTCCCCGTCCCGACCGCGACCCGTACTTCGCGCCGCGCCGCCTGTCGCTGGCCGCACACGCCGATTGGGATCCGGATCCGGACTACAGCGGTCCGCTCCAGGGCTTCAAAGTCGGCGGCGCAGCGTACTGGGTGCAGGACGCGCCGGCGGTCCGCTGTGCCTGCGGTGCGGACATGACCTTCCTGTGCCAGGTCACCGAGGACTTCGCGTTCCGCGATTACCTCGATCCGGACCCTGCGGAGTCGCTCGCGTGCGACGGCATCGACGACGGCTTGCTGCTGGGCAATCAGGTCTACATTCTCGCCTGCCCGGCGCGTTGCGATCCCGCCGCCGTCGTGCCGGTCTGTCAGAACTGAAGTGCGACAGCGCGTCCCGGTGACATCCGCCGGGACGCGACACCGCTCGATCGCGCCGTCACCCGCGCAGGAACCGCACCGAGGTGTTCCCCTCGTCGGTGACCTCGACCCGGCACCGCACGTGATACACCTCCGCGATCAACTGTTCGGTCAGCACTTCGGGCGGCGTGCCGGTCGCCACGACGCGACCGCGATCCAGGACGATGAGCACATCGCAGAACATGGCGGCCAGGTTCAGATCGTGCAGGGCCAGGATCGCGGTCACCGGCAGCGCGCGCACCAGGGTGAGGATCTCGAGCTGGTGGGCGATGTCGAGGTGGTTGGTCGGCTCGTCCAGCAGTAGTTCGCGCGGCTCCTGGGCCAGGGCGCTCGCGATGAGCGCCCGCTGGCGCTCGCCGCCGGAGAGGGTGTGCCAGCGCCGAGTCGCCTTGTGCGTCAGGCCCGCCGCCTCGAGCGCCCGCTCGACGGCGGAGGTGTCCGCGGCCGAGTCGCCGCCGAAGACCCCGCGATGCGGAATGCGCCCGAGGCGAACCACGTCCAGGACGGTCAGATCCAGATCGGTGTCCGCGTGCTGCCCGACCAGCGCGATGCGCCGCGCGAGCTGCCGCCGCCGAATCTCGTGCAGCTCCGCGTCATCGAGCAGCACCCGCCCGGTATCGGCCCGGTCGAGCCCGGCCAGCAGCCGCAGCAGCGAGGACTTCCCCGAACCGTTCGGCCCGAGCAGCCCCACGGTTGATCCCGGCTTCGGGTCGAGCGTGACCCCGTCCAGCACCAGCCGCCCGGATCGGGTCCAGGACACCTCGAGCGCGCGCAACGTCATTCGACGACCTCCGTCCGTGCGACAGCGCCCGAGCCCGGCGTGATGACGTGCGCACCGCCGGCCCGGCTCATGTGAGCTGCCTGCGCCGACGGGCGAGCAGGACCGCGAAAGCCGGGACACCCAGCAGCGCGGTTACCACGCCGACCGGCACCTCCCGCGCCCCGAAGAGGCTGCGCGCCAGCGTATCCGCCCACACCATGAAGACCGCGCCGGTCAGGATCGTCACCGGGAGCAGGCGGGCGTGGCCGGGGCCGACCAGGAAACGCGCGACGTGCGGCAGCACCAGGCCGACGAAGCCGATCGCGCCGGCCGAACTCACCAGGGTCGCGGTCACCACGGCCGTGACGAGCAGCAGTATCACGCGGGTGCGGCCCACCGCGACACCGAGTCCGGCGGCCGCGTCCGCGCCGAAGGCGAAGGCGTCCAGGGTCGGCGCGTACCAGAGGCAGACCACGCAGCCGACGCCGACCACGACGGCGCAGAGCGTGACATCGGTCCAGCCGGCCCCGGCGAGCGAGCCGAGCAGCCAGAACAGGATGCCGCGGGTCTGCTCGGCATTGGCCGAGGCCAGCACCACCAGCGAGGTCAGGGCCGAGAACAATTGGGTGCAGGCCACACCGGCGAGGATGACCCGGTCCGGGGTGCCGCCCGCGCCGTAGGCCAGGGCCAGCATGAGCGCGAACGACAGCACGGCGCCCAGGAACGCGCCCCCGGACAGGCTCAGCGCGCCCGCGCCGACGCCGAGCACCGCGACCAGCACGGCCCCGGTCGACGCGCCCGAGGACACCCCCAGCACGAAGGGATCCGCGAGCGGATTGCGCAGCAGCGATTGCAGAATCGCCCCGCACAGCGCGAGCCCGGCCCCGCACAGCGCGGCCAGCAGCGCCCGGGGCAGGCGCAACTGCCACACGATGCCGTCGGTCAACCGGCTCGCCCCGGAGGTGCCGAGTCCGAGATGCTGCCCGATCACGCCGTACACATCGCGCAGGGACACGTTCGCCGGGCCGATCGACACCGTGATCGCGATCGAGACGATCAGCAGGACGGCCGACACCGCGCAGATGGGCGCGGCCGCGCGCCGGGCGACGGTCAACGCGCCGCGGTCAGACCGGTGGCCAGCTTCTCGATGGCGTCGATCTCGCGGATGCCGGGATCGAGCTCCGAGCCGGTCATCACCACGTAGCGCTTGTTCCGCACCGCCCGCATCTGCTGGGTCGCCGGATTCGTTTCGAGGAACTCGATTTTCGTGGTGAGCGCGTCGCCGTCGATCCGCTTGCGGCTCAGGTCCGCCAGCACCAGCACCTCGGGATCGGCGGCCACCACCGCCTCCCAGCTGATCTCGGGCCAGTCCTCGCGCTGGTCCGCGAAGACGTTGCGGGCGCCCACCTCGCGGGCGTACATGCCCGGCGCGGAACAGCATCCGGCGATGTAGGGCGTCTTGATGCCGGAGAACCAGAACGCGACGGTCGGCTCGGGCGAGGTCTTCGCGCTCTCGGTGGCGGCCCGGAGCCGGCCGCGCAGCTGATCGACGAGTTGCGCGCCCCGCTCCTGCACGTCGAAGACACGTGCCAGCTCGGTGATCTCCTGGAAGAGGGTGTCGACTTCGAGCGGCGCTGTGCGCGTGACGGTTTCGCCGTCGACGGTCGCCCCGGTGCACACCGACGGCGACTGGTAGGTGGGAATGCCGAGCTGGGCGAACCGCGAGCGCTCGGCGACCACGGCGGGGGTGAAGGTGTGCGCGCTGGCCGAGGTCACGATGTCGGGTTCGGTGGCCAGGACGGCCTCGAGCGAGGGATCGTTGTCGGCCAGCCGGGGCACCTTCGCGTTGTCGGCGGACAGGTTCGGCAGGACCGGGTCGAACCAGGTCGAGGTGCCGACCATTCGATCGGCCAGACCCAGCGACAGCAGAATCTCGGTCGAGGCCTGGTACAGCGAGGCCGCGCGGTCGGGCGCGCGGTCGAAGGTGACCTCGACGCCGCAGTTCTCCAGGGTGAACGGATAGCTCGTCCGGCCGGGCGCGGCGGTGATACCGTCGGTGGTCTCGGCCGCGTCCGAGGAGTTCCCGCACGCGCTCAGCCCGGTGACCAGGCACAGTGCCCCGACCACCGACAGCAGCCGCTTCGCTCGCGTCGTCATCATGCGAAGAACCGTACCAATCGGAATTGTTCGAAAGCCGCAGCGTATCCGGGTGGTGTGCTCGGCGTTCGCGGCGGCCGACGCGTGGGCCGGTCGGCCCGGGTTGCGGTGGGTGAATGGCCGGATCGGCGCGGGTTGCGGTGTCGGAGAACGGGTTCGATGTGATCCCCGGGTGAGTGTGAGGTCGCGCACCTCGGCCCGTCAGGATTTACCTGTTACGGACAGTCTCGATAAACTCCGGTGATTGTTCCGCCAGCCCGCGGAACCCAGGCGTAGAGGAGAACCGGTGGTCGCGAACGTCGCTGAACTGCCGCGCGCTGTCCGTAATCTGTGGTCGGCCTCGTTCGGCGGCGGCATCGAGCCGCCGCGCCCGGCCCCGAGCGTGTCCATCGAACGCCGTCAGCACGCGGATCTGCGCCGCTACGAGACGCCGGAATCCGGCACGCCGCGCGGCATCACCGCCCTGCCGCGCACCGGTCAGCCGGTCCTGCTCGTGCCCCCGCTGGGCTCGACCCCGGCCTGTTTCGACCTGCGTCCGGGCCAGAGCCTCGTCCGGCACCTGATCGCACGGGGCAAACAGCCCTACGTCATCGACTACGGCGAGTTCACCTCCGCGGATCGCGATCTGGGACTGGAGGATTGGACGCACGACATCGTGCCCGAGGCGGTGCGGCGGGTGGCCGCCGAGCACGAGGGCCCGGTGCACCTGATCGGCTGGTCGCTGGGCGGAGTGCTGGCCATGCTGGCCGGGGCCGCGCACGCGGACCTGCCGATCGCCTCGATCACCGCGCTCGCGCCCCCGATCGACCAGCGGCACACCGTCTTCCTCGGCCCGATCCGCCAGGCCGGACGGCTCACCGGCGGCCGCGAGGTCGCGTGGGCCACCAGGCTCATGGGCGGCATTCCCCAGGAGTTCGTGCGCATCGGCTTCCGGATCCAGGCCCTCGAGCGCGAACTGACGCGCCCGCTGTTCCTGGCCCGCAACGCCCACGACGCCGAGGCGCTGGCCCGGATGACGGCCGTGGACCGCTTCACCGCGTCCATGCCGGGCTATCCCGGCCGCTCGTACTGGCAGATCTACCGCAGCCTGATCCTGCGCAACGAACTCGCCGACGGCGTCATCCGGCTGCGCTCGGATCTCACCGTCGAACTCGCCAAGCTCACCTGCCCGGTCCTGCTGATCGGCAGCCGCACCGATGTGCTGGTGCCCGCCGCGGGCGTGCGCCGGGGGCTGGACATCCTCACCGGCTCGCCGGAGGTCCGCTTCACCGAGGTCACCGGCGGCCACCTGGGCCTGGTGGTCGGCCCGGACGCCGCGACCACCACCTGGCCCGCCATCCTCGAATTCCTCGACCGCTGAACAGTTCTCACCCCCTCGATTCCCAACCCCGACGAAGTGGATGAATCATGATCGAGCCCACCACCCTGCTGCTGCCCCTCGGAATCTGGGCCACCCTGCGCGCCGCCGCGGCGCTCGGCGGCGGCGCGGACCTGGACTACCGCCAGCACGAACAGCGCACCGCCTACGCCCAGCGCGAGGTGCGGCGCGATCTGATCGGCGCCCGCGACTGACGGGTCGCGCGGGTGCGCCGAGCGCGTCGGGCCCCGGCGGCGATCTTTCGCGAGCCGGGGCTGTCGCGCGGCGCATGAAGTGCGGCACAACCATTCGCGATACGCGGGCATTCACCCCGTGATTCGGGCAAACCGCGCGGATACCGGCACCCGCCCCGCGTGGTGACACCCATTCCCCGTCGATCGGTGAGAGTGTGCGTGGCATGACGGCTTATCCGACTGAAACGCAATTGCTTTCATTGACGACGGAGGTTGCCGACGCGGTGTCGGATGCGGTGAACGCGCGGGCGGTCGCCGAGTCCGGTATGGATCTACCCCCGTTGGTGTGGGTGTGGCGGCGCGGGGTGTACTCGCTGCCCTACGCCGAACAGCAGGAGACCGAGGAGTTCCGCGGCCGGGTCGCACCGGCCGAACAACCCGAATGGACCGATCGCTACCTGCTGGCCTGGGCGCAGGCGCTGTGCTTGACCGACGCCACCACCGATGTCGAGTCCCAGCACGGCCGGCGCACGTACACCGGTTTCCTCGCGGGCTCGCGCATCCGGATCACCGGCCGCACCGAAATCGCTTACGCGCCGGTGTGATTCGCCTCGGTCCGGCGCCGACGTGCTCGGGGCTGGACCGGCGGGCCTGAGGTCGCGCCGCGGTCGGTGCGGCAGGGCGGGTCGCCGGACCGTCAGGATCGCCGAGATGGTCGAGTCCCTTGTCGAGGGCTCGCCGTCGAACCAGCGGCAACCAGCACCGCTACCCCCGGGAAACCCTGCGCCGGCCGGCCTTCATCCGCATCTCACAGCGATGCCGATGCCTTTCACCGCGTACTACGGCGACAGCGCCGGCCCCGCGGAGTCCGGCCTGGAGATCGTCAACCCGCGCGGGTTAACTACATCGCCGATGCCTCGGCGCTTGGACGTGGCTCGCGCGGGCCCGCGCTGTGGTTCGCCGGGGCGGGTGCGCAATCGACCGCGACCCGCGAACGCGGTACCTGCTACCAAGGGTGGCGGGGTCGGCGTAGCGCCCGGTGGCCGGAGATCGATAGCCGCGGCCGCTGGATCGGCGGGTGCTGGGCCGACTCGCCCGGGCGGCCCGTCGAATCGGAGGACGTCGGCGCCGCCGGGATATCGGGTGGCGCCGCGTGGCGTCTATGCGCTGACGGACGTCGGTTGGTGCCGAATCCACGGGCAAAATCGGGCAAATCGGGCGTGGATTGATCGACCGTCCCGGAGAGTTCGGGTGCGGCGACCCCTGGGCGCGGGATCGGTGGTTACCGACAACCCGATGGTTGCTAGGAGATTGCTCCTGGGAGAGGATGGGTGCGCGGCGCGCTTGCGCCGTGCTCATCCGATTGTGTACGCCGATCCGGTTTCCTAGCTCAGGAGGACGTAGATCTATGGCTTCTACTATTCGGAATCATCGCCGGTCCGCGCTCGTGCTGGCCGCTCTCGGGGCACTCGGGACGGCCGCCGTCATCGGCGCCGGGCCCGCGCTGGCCGAGAACGCCATCGACGTCAGCGGGGTCGGGCCCGCCAACGTGGGCATCGACTACAGCTGTGACGCGAACGCGGGCGTCACCGCCATCAGTGTCCTGGTCGGCGGGCCCAACGCCGAGCAGCCCTCGGCCACCGGCACCGAGACCTCCGTGGTCTGCGACGGCAAGCAGCAGACCACCGTGGTGACGCTCGCCGGCATCAACGGCGCCGACGGCACGCTGAAGGCGGGCGAGCAGGTGCAGGTGCGGGTCGCGCTGGTGGACAAGGCCGAGACCGTGATCACCGGGCAGAACAAGCTCGTCACCCTGGGATAGCAACCCGTCGAACCGACGCGTCGTGCGGCCGCCACATCCGATCCGGGTGTGGCGGCCGCACCCGTCGGACCGGTCAGTGCAGGCGCAGCCACCGCCCGATCGACGGCGTGCCCGCCTCGTCCACCACGAACACCAGGTACCAGCCGGGCGGCGCGAGGGCGGGATTGCCGGGCATGGTCAGGGTGAGCGCGTCGGCGGGACCGCTGAACTCGAGGTCGATCAGCCGCTGCTCGTTGTCGCACGAGTGCGTGCACGCGCCGGGGCGCACGAGGCTCGCCTCGCGGATCGGGCCGCCGGTGGTCGCGACGATCGAACCCCCGTAGGCCGCTTCGTCGGCGGACAGCGTCAGCACCGGGCGCGTCTCGGCGAAAAGGTAGGGCGGCCAGTAGATCTCGATCCGGAGTTCCTCGGTCTTGCGCGCCGGATTGGAGCCCGCGGTGACGACCTTGCCTTCGGGGGTGAGCAGCGCGATCGAGTGGTAGAGGCGCGGGACGCGGCAGGGCGCGGTGTGCATCCAGGAGTCGTCGGCGGGGGAGTAGATCTCGCCGTGCGGCGGGGCGGCGTGCGCCATCTCCTCCATACCCGAACCACCGGTGGCCAGCACGGTCCGATCGGGCAACAGCACCGCGCTCAGGTGCATGCGCGCGTGATCCATGGGCCGCACCGCCTCGTATCGCGGGTGCGCGGCCGAGGTGTCCACGACCCGCGCGTCGGCCAGTGCCGGTGCGGGACTGTGCATGTCGTAGCCACCGCCGCCCAGGATGAGCACACGCTGATCCTGGGCGGGCGGCAGCAGCACGCTGGCGGCCTGATTGCGCGAGCCGGGATCGGTCAGTCCGGGCACCTCGGTGACGGCCCCGGTCGCCGGATCCCACAGCGACGGCCGCACGCCGTTGTTCCCGCCGTACTGTCCGCCGGTGTAGAACAGCCGCCCGTCGGCCAGCAGGACGAGATGGCCGTACATGGGAATCGGGCCGGGAACCGGCAGCGGCGACCAGGTTTCGGTGCCGGCGTCGAACAGTTCCGGCACCACCGACAGGAAGTTGTCGGCCCCGAGCCCGGAGACGGCGACGATGTTGCCGTCCGGCAGCGCCGCCAGCGACGGGTACCAGCGGCCGAAGGTCATGTCCGGCACGGCGTTCCAGGTCAGGTCGGCCGGATCGAAGATCAGCGCGTCGGGCAGGCCGTAGAACGGGTCGTAGTGCCCGGTACCGCCGGCGGCGAGCAACCGGCCGTCGGGCAGGAACGCCTGTCCGACGCAGAACAGATCGATCGGGGTGTCCGGCGCGCTGAACCCCGGATTCGGGTAGTGCCACACGCGGGTCCGGAACCGCTGTGCCGCATGGTGTTCGGGATCGTTGCCGGATCCGGCGAAGAACAGGATGTCGCCGGTGTGCAGCAGCGCGGCGTGCACCGGATTGATCTCGGTGTCGAAATCGAGGATGCGCCACAGCCCGTGGTGCGCGGCGTGCCCGAGATCGGTCTCCAGTTCGAGGGTCCGCAGGTAGCCGGCATTGGGTCCGTCCGGGGCGTCGATCACGCACAGCACGAGTTCCGGGGTCGCGCCGCCGGTGTCGAGCAGAGCCGTTGCCGCGCCCTGGTTCTCGGCGAAACGCCAGGGCGTCGTCGTCCATCCGCTCCAGCCGTCGATCGCGTGCCCGCTGCCGTCCAGGCCCCAGCCGATGGTGTAGACGCCGGTGTTGGGGCCGTCGGGATTGTCGACCGTGAACACCAGCAGTTCCGGTCTGCCGTCGCCGTCCAGATCGGCGGCCGCGATCCCCGCCCCCTGGTTCTGCCACCCGTACCAGTCCGGCACCGCCACCCACGGCGTCCACGCGGCGACCGTCCCGTCCGCGGCCAGGCCCTTGGCCAGGCGGAACTGCCCGGAGTTCTGTCCCGGCGGATTGTCCACGGTCAGCACCACGAGGGTGGCCTGCCCATCGATGATGGTCAGGCAGATGTCGGCGCCCTGGTTCTCCCAGCCGTACCAGTCGGGTACGGGCAGCCACGGCGTCCAGCCGCCGGTGACCGCGCCGTCGGCGGCCAGGTCGCGGCCGATGCGGTAGTAGCCCTGGTTCTGGCCAGGCGGGTTGTCCACGACGAACACCACCAGGTCGAGCGTGCCGTTGCCGCTCAGATCGGCGACGGCGATGCCCGCGCCCTGGTTCTCCCAGCCGAACCAGTCCGGCACCGCCCGCCACGGCCCCCACGCGCGCACCGAACCGTCGGGGCGCAGGCCGGCGCCGATCCGGTAGAGGCCGGCGTTCTGCCCCTCGGGATCATCGACCATGAGCACCACCACGTCGGGCTCGCCGTCGCCGTCGACATCACCGATCGCGATACCGCAGTCCTGGTTCTGCCACGCGAACCACTCCGGAATCGGTACGAATTCTCCCGCCACACTTCGATACTCGCCGATCGCGCGCGATCTCGCCCGTCGACCGGCGAGGTTGTCCGGGGCTGCCCGAACGGTGCGAATCGGACGAGTACATATACCCCTAGGGGGTAGGGGTTTACTTTCGTTCGATTTCGTCGTACGGTCTCCTCGGGAAAGCCCGCGGCACAAGGAGGAGCGATATGAGCGCCGAGACGAGTACGAGCACCTACACCGTTTCCGGAATGTCCTGTGGCGGCTGCGTAGGCAAGGTCAAGAACGAGATCGGGAAGCTCGAAGGCATCGACGGCGTGGACATCGAACTCGCCACCGGCCGGATGACCGTCATCGGCGGCGCGCTCGATGACGACCTGATCCAGAACACCGTCCGAAACCTCGGCTACCAGCTCGTCCAGGACTGATTCCGCCCCGGGCGCCGATGCTCTCGGCGCCCGGGCCGGTGCCACCCTTGCGCCCTGGACGCGATGCGCGGCCCCTTCCCCGAAGGACCGACCCCGATGATTACCGCACTCCTGCGCAATCGTGACTACCTGCGGCTGTTCACCGCCCAGGTGTCCGCCCTGTTCGGCACCGGACTCACCACCGTCGCCCTGGGCCTGCTCGCCTACGAACTCGCCGGGGCGGACGCGACCGCCGTCCTGGGCACCGCCCTGACCATCAAGATGCTGGTCTACGTCACCGTCGCCCCGATCGTGGCCGCCTACGCCGACCGCCTCCCGCGCCGGGGATTCCTGGTCGTGCTCAACGTGATTCGCGCGCTGGTCGTGCTGGCGCTGCCCTTCATCGACCAGGTCTGGCAGATCTACGCGCTCATCGCCGTGCTGCAGACCGCCTCGGCCGCCTTCACCCCCACCTATCAGGCGATCATCCCGGACATCCTGCCGGACGAGCGCGACTACACCCGCGCGCTGTCGGCCGCGCAGCTGGCCGCCACCATGGAGACGCTGCTGAGCCCGATGCTGGCCGCCGCCGCGCTGCTGCTCATGAGCTACCACTGGCTGTTCGTCGGTACGGCGATCGGATTCGTGCTCTCGGCCGCGCTGGTGCTGGCGACCCGGATTCCGAATGCCGGTGCGGTGAGCGCGGGCTCGTTCCGCGAACGCGTCGTGCTCGGCGTGCGCATCTTCGCCGCCACCCCGCGCCTGCGCGGACTCATGGGGCTCAACCTGGTGGTCGCCGCGGCCGGCTCGGTGATCATGGTCAACACCGTCAACTACGTGCGCGACACCCTGGGTGGTACCCAGACCGGGGTGGCGATCCTGCTGGCGGCCAACGGTTTCGGCACCATGCTCAGTGCCCTGGCGCTGCCCCGGGTGCTCGATCGCGTCGACCCGCGCCCGGTCATGCTCACCGGCGCCGCCGTACTGCTCACCGGACTCGGCTCGATCGTGGCGCTCTCGACCGCGCCGACCGGCGAATGGCGCTGGGGCGCGGCGCTGGCCGCGTGGGCGATCGTGGGCGCCGGCACCGCCGCTGTACTGACGCCCACCGGGCAGGTGCTGCGCCGCTCCGCCCAGCCCGCCGATCGGCCCGCGCTGTTCGCCGCCCAGTTCTCGCTCTCGCACGTGGCCTGGCTGATCGCCTACCCGATCGCCGGATGGGTGACCGCGGGCGCCGGTTTCACCGCCGCCCTGGTGACCCTGACCGCGCTCGCGGTGCTGGGAATCGGTGCGGCGGCGGGCATGTGGCCCCGCCACGATCCGGCCGAGATCACCCACCTGCACGCGGAGGGCACGATCGATCCCGCCCGCCTGGTCGACGCCGTCCGGGTGGGGGAAGGTATCTACCAGCACACCCACGCGTTCATCATCGACGCCGAACACCGGCGCTGGCCGCGTGGCCCACTCGCGACAGTCGGGTAGCGCTCGCAACTCGCGGACCCTGCCTGCCTAACGCCCAACGGGAGACGATCCTCGCGGATCGAGATCGCCGCCGGAAGTGATTCCGGCGGCGATCTTTTCGCCGGGTGGGCGCTACGCCGATTCCACGGCGGGCGCGCCCTCGGGCGGCTCGGCCACGGTGCGCTTGGGGCCGGTGAACCAGCGGCGTGCCGAGACGAACCACCACACCGCGATCGCGCCCACCACCCCGACCAGGGTCAGCGGCGCGTAATTGACCGCGGTCCAGGTGAACTCGTCGTTCCACGGGTAGCCGCGGTCGTCCATCGGCAGGATGAACAGCAGGCTGATGAGCACGATCCAGACCAGGGCGACCGCGCCGACCGGGCGATACCAGCGGCCCAGTTGCCAAGGGCCGGTGTGGAATCGGCCGCCGTGCAACTGACGCAGCAGGATCGGGATGCCGTAGGCGATGTACAGGCCGATGGTGGCGACCGAGGTGGCCGCGGCGTAGGCGGTCGGCGCGTTGGCCGCGGGCACCAGCATCGAGGGGATCAGCAGCACGAACGCGAAGAACGAGATGAACAGCACCGCGTTCACCGGCACCTTGCGCGCCGAGAGTCGCGCCCACAGCGCCGAACCCGGCACCGCCCCGTCGCGGGCGAAGGCGAACAGCATCCGCGAGGCCGAGGTGACCGAGGCGTAGCCGCAGAACAACTGGGCGATCGCGGCGATCACCAGCAGCAGCCCGGACCAGAACGGGCTCAGCGCGTTCTCCAGGATGTAGATGACCGGATAGCCGCTGTTGAGCGCCGGATCCAGGGTCTTGTCCAGATCGCGGATCGCGAAGGTCACGGCCAGGATCAGCAGGTAGCCCGCCACCGCCGAGACGATGATCGTGTTGATGATGCCCTTGGCCGCCATCCGCGAGGCGTCGTGCGTCTCCTCGGACATGTGCGCCGAGGCGTCGTACCCGGTGAAGGTGTACTGCGCGTGCAGCAGGCCCAGCAGGAAACTGAAGGCCACCCCGCCGAATCCGACGGCGCTGTTGTCCACGGTCTCGGTGAAGACCCAGCCCACGCTCTGATGGTGTTCGGCGCCGATTCCGAGCACCAGCACGAAGATGGCCACGCCGCCCACGTGCCACCAGGCGGAAATGTTGTTGATGACGGCGGACAGTTGCGGGCCTATCGCGTTCAATATCGCGTGCAGCACCAGAATGGCCGCGAACACCAAAAAGATTGCGGTGCGGTCGGTTCCGATTTCTATGCCGATCACATTGAGCACCGCGGTGGTGAAAATGGCGGCGCCGTAATCGATGGCGGCGGTGACCGCGATCTGCCCGATCAGATTGAACCAGCCGGTGAACCAGCCCCAGATGGGCCCGCCCAGTTCCGACGCCCACCAGTACAGGCCGCCGGAAGTCGGGTAGGCCGAGGCCAATTCGGCCATGGCCAGTCCGACGAACAGCACCATGAGCGAGACCAGCGGCCAGCCCCACGCCATGGTGATCGGCCCGCCGTTGGCCAGGCCGATGCCGTAGCTGGCCAGGCCGCCCGTGAGGATGGACACAATCGTGAAGCTGATGGCGAAGTTCGAGAACCCGGACCAGGATCGGGAAAGTTCCTGTTTGTAGCCGAGTTCGGCGAGGCGGCGTTCATCGTCGGACGGAGGAGAAGTAGCAGTCATTCGTGCTCCCGCGTGAAAACGCCGCTCGCGCACGGCGTTTGCCAGGAGATCAGTGTGCGGTAAGCGCGCCTGTCGCGCACGACAACGTGGAAACTGGTCGGTGTACGAATCGGGCCGCTACGGCGTGCCCGGCCGCCGGCGAGCGCCGGGGCCGAGTTGACGGCGGGGCCATTCGTGTGGAATATGCTTAGGCTAACCTATGCACAAGGAGACTTACCCATGATTCGCAAGTTCCTCGCGGCCTCGATGGCGACCGCCGGGCTGCTGCTGCCCGTGTCCGCCGCCGTGGTGCTCACCGCTCCCGTTGCGATCGCCGCTCCGGCCGCGCCTTCGGCCGGCGAGCTGCAGGGCAAGCTCCAGTCCGCGCTGAACGGCAATGCCTCCGAGCTCGAGTCGGGCAACGCCGCCGGCATCCAGGGCGTCGGCCGCACCATCGCCGCCATCCCCGGCTACAGCTGGGACATCGGCGGCCCGATCTCGGTCGACGGCGACGTGCTGAACGCGAACCTGAACAGCCGCCTCGGCGACCTCAACTACCCGATCCCGGTCACCTGGGTGAACGTCGGCGGCACCTGGAAGTTCTCGGCCGAGTCCGAGCAGCTGCTGATCGGCTACGCCTCGATGGCGGGCTAGTCACCCCACGCATCACCGACAACGGTCGGCGCACTGGAATCCAGTGTCGCCGACCGTTTGTCGTATCGGGGTGTGCGTTCGTACCGAGCCGCGCGGGTGTGCCCCGCGCGGCTCGGCCGTACCGTGCTAGTCCGCGCCCCAGTGCTGTTCCATGATCACGCCCTTGGCGGCGAGCCAGGCCACGGGATCCATCTTGCCGCCGTTCTCGTCCCAGATCTCCAGGTGCAGATGCGGTCCGGTGGACTGGCCGCGGTTGCCGACCGAGGCGATCACATCGCCCGCGTTCACCCGCTGCCCCTCCTGGGCGTAGATGTCGTTCACGTGCCCGTAGACCGCGGTGGTGCCGTCGTCCTGCAGCACGCGCACCCACAGGCCGAAGCCCGAGGCCGGACCGGCTTCGATCACGGTGCCGCCCATGGCCGAGCGAATCGGGGTGCCCAGGGCGTCGGCGATGTCGACGCCGTAATGCATGGAGCCCCAGCGGGTTCCGAAGCCCGAGCTGATCTCGCCGCCGACCGGCAGGACCGCGGGCGCCGAGACCGGCGGCGCCAGCTGGGGAATCGCGGGCAGCTGCGGGATCGCCGGCGCGGCCATCTGCTGGATGTTCTTGATGGCCTGCTCGGCCTGCGCCAGCGGTCCGCGAATCTCCTGGGGCAGATTCGCCAGACCGAAGGGCGCGGTCACCTCGGCAGCCGGGGCGGGCGCGACATCGCTGACGTCGCCCGGGGTTTCGGCGAAGACGGGCGCGGCCGGGGCGGCCGGCGGAGCCAGCTGCGGCACATAGGACGCGACCACGTCGACCGCGACCTGGAAGGGATTGGGCGCGACCGCGACCTCGGCCGCGTCGAGCGTGCCCTTGGCATCGGTCGGCGCGGCGGTCGCGGTGGCGGGGGTGAGCTGGACCGTGGTGGCGAGCAGCGCGCCCGCGGCGACGGCGGCGCCGGACAGGCCGCGCATGCCCCACGGCGAACCGCTGTCGGCGCGGTGACTGACCGCGCCGGCGGTGTCGGCCTCGCCGAGCAGGTCCAGGACGGATAGGGAACCGGGTGTCTCTCGGTGCAGCGGCACGGCACGTCCTCGGTAGATCAGCGAAGTCATCGGGGGGCTCGGCGAACGCCGAATTCGATGTTGGTGTGGTGACGTTTCAGAAACTGTACCCAGGCGTGATCATTCCGTGTCCCTTTCGGTGAAATGCCCGAGCCTATTTTTCCGATGTGCTCTCGGGCCCCGGCCCGCCGCCGGTCCCGGACGCGCCCGAGCGCGGCGGATACCGGCGGGTTGCCGAACGTCCCGGTGACCGGCGTGCCCGAGCCGAGCGGGATCGGCGGCCGCGATCTCACCGTGATTCGACCCGGCGTTATAGCTAATGTGAATGCCCGGCCATTGTTCGGAGTTCGGGAATCCCGCGGGCGGCGTTCACCGATTTCGAGGCGGCTCGACACCCGCGATCGCAACCGGGTGCGGCGAACGCGCGGGATACCTGGAATAGTTGTGTCAGCACGCACAGGACCAAAGCGAAAGCGGGGATGTTGGTGACTTCGACTGATGGTGTGAGCGGGGTAAGCACGGTGAAGGACGCGCCGCCGCCGAACACCCTCGAGCGCGATGTCCAGACCCTGGAAAAGGCGATCTACGAAGTCAAACGAGTGATCGTCGGCCAGGATCGACTGGTCGAACGTTTGCTGGTCGGCGTGCTCGCGCGCGGCCACGTGCTGCTCGAGGGCGTGCCGGGTATCGCCAAGACCCTGGCCGTGGAAACGTTCGCAAAGGTGGTGGGCGGCAGCTTCTCCCGCGTGCAGTTCACCCCCGACCTGGTGCCGACCGACCTCGTCGGCACCCGTATCTACCGGCAGGGGCGCGAGGAGTTCGACACCGAGCTCGGCCCCGTCGTCGCGAACTTCGTCCTCGCGGACGAGATCAACCGCGCGCCGGCCAAGGTGCAGTCGGCGCTGCTCGAGGTCATGGCCGAACGGCACGTGTCCATCGGCGGCAAGACCTACCCGATGCCGAACCCGTTCCTGGTCATGGCGACTCAGAACCCCATCGAGAGCGAGGGCGTGTACCCGCTGCCCGAGGCGCAGCGCGACCGCTTCCTGTTCAAGGTGGTCGTGGACTACCCCTCCGTCGAGGAGGAGCGCGAGATCATCTACCGGATGGGCGTCACCCCGCCGGAGGCCAAGGCGATCCTGTCGCCCGAAGAGGTGGTGCGCCTGCAGAAGCTCGCCGCCAACACCTTCGTGCACCACGCGCTGGTGGACTACGTCGTGCGCGTCATCGCCGCCACCCGCAAGCCCGCCGAGTTCGGCATGCACGATGTCGCCGGGTGGATTTCCTACGGCGCCTCCCCGCGCGCCAGCCTCGGCATCATCGCCGCGGCCCGCGCGGTGGCGCTGATCCGCGGCCGCGACTACGTGGTGCCGCAGGACGTGGTCGAGGTGATCCCGGACGTGCTGCGGCACCGCCTGGTCCTCTCGTACGACGCGCTGGCCGACGAGATCTCGCCCGACGACGTGATCCGCCGCGTGCTGCAGACCGTGGGTCTGCCGCAGGTCGCCCCGCAGGCGGTCGCCCCGGGCGCGAGCGCGCCCGCGCCGATCCCGTCCGCGCCGGCCGCCCCGCACGGCGGTGCGCCGCAGGGTATTCCGCAGCCGCCGCAGCAGAGCATCCCGCAGCCGCCCAACGGTCAAGTGCCCCAGGTCCCCGGCCAGCCCCAGCCTAAGTGAGGCGGGCCTCGGATCCGGTTGCGCCCGTGACGAACTCATCTCCCAGCGGTTCCCCGCACGCCCCGCCGTCGTTCCGGTCGGGCGAGCTGACCGACCCGCACCTGTCGGCCGCGCTCAAGACCCTCGAGCTCACCGTGCGCCGCCGCCTCGACGGCGTCCTGCACGGTGATCACCTGGGCTTGATCCCCGGACCGGGTTCCGACGCCGGCGACGCGCGGATGTACCAGCCGGGCGACGATGTGCGCCAGATGGATTGGTCGGTCACCGCCCGCACCACGCACGCGCACGTGCGCCAGTCGATCGCCGATCGGGAGCTGGAGACCTGGCTGGTGGTGGACCTGTCCGCCAGCCTGGACTTCGGTACCGCGGCCTGTCAGAAGCGCGATCTCGCGGTGGCCGCGGCCGCCGCGGTCACCCATCTGACCAGCGGCGGCGGCAATCGCATCGGCGCGGTGGTCGCCAACGGCGAACAGCTGATCCGCATTCCGGCCCGCAGCGGCCGCGTGCACGCGCAGACCATGCTGCGCAAGATCGCCACCACCCCGCACGCCCGGGACGGGGTCCGCGGGGATCTGGCCGGGGCCATCGAGGCGCTGCGCCGTCCGCAGCGCAAACGCGGTCTGGCCGTGGTCATCTCCGATTTCCTCGGCGAGGTGAACTGGCAGCGTTCGCTGCGCGCCATCTCCGGCCGCCACGATCTGCTGGCGGTCGAGGTGCTGGACCCGCGCGATCTCGAACTGCCCGACATCGGCGATGTCGTGCTGCACGATCCCGAGACCGGCCGCACCCGCGAATTCAGTGTGACCCCCTCCCTGCGTGCGGATTTCGCACGCGCTGCCGAACGGCATCGCGTGCAGGTGGAGACGTCGCTGCGCAGCTGCGGCGCGCCGGTGATGAGCCTGCGCACCGATCGGGACTGGATCGCGGACGTGGTTCGATTCGTATCCACCCGGCGCCACACCTTCGGCGCCCCGACCTCCCGGCTGGTACCGCGACAGTGAGTATTTCAGGCTTCACTTCGTACATTTGGTTCCTGTTCCTCGCGGTGGTCGCGGCCCTCGCGCTGGGTTACGTGCTGGTGCAGCGCTCCCGGTGGCAGCACATGCTGCGCTTCAGCAACATGGAGCAGCTGGAGAAGGTCGCGCCGGCCCGGCCCGGCCCGCAGCGCCACATCCCGATGGCGCTGCTGCTGGTCGCCCTGGTCGCCTTCACCATCGGCGCGGCCGGTCCCACCGAGATCAAGAAGGTGCCGCGCAACCGCGCGACCGTGGTACTGGTGCTGGACGTTTCGCTGTCCATGGAGGCGACCGACGTGCCGCCCAGCCGTTTGCAGGTGGCGCAGGAGGCGGCCAAGGAGTTCGCCGACGGCCTGACCCCCGGCATCAACCTGGGGCTGGTCACCTTCGCCGGCACCGCCTCGGTGCAGATGTCGCCGACCACCAATCGGCAGGCGGTCAAGGCGGCCATCGACTCGATCAAGCTGGCCGAGCGGACCGCGACCGGCGAGGGCATCCTGACCGCCCTGCAGTCCATCGACACTCTGGCCTCGGTGCTGGGCGGCGCGGAGACCCCGCCGCCCGCGCGCGTGGTGCTCATGTCGGACGGTAAGCAGACCGTGCCCGCCGACGATGACGTGGACAATCCGCGGCACGGTTTCACCGCCGCGCGACTGGCCAAGGAGAAGGGGATTCCGGTCTCCACGATCTCCTTCGGCACGAGTTGGGGCACGGTGGAGATTCCGGATCAGGACGGCAAGGGCTCGCAGCGGGTCAAGGTGCCGGTCGACGACGACTCCCTGCGGGAGATCGCCAGGCTCTCGGGCGGCGAGTTCTACACCGCCCAGAGCCTGGAGGAGCTGACCCAGGTCTACGACACCCTCGAGGAGCAGATCGGCTTCGAGACCACCCGCGGCGACGCGTCGCGGCCGTGGATGTTGTTGGCGGGCTTGCTCGTCGCGGCGGGCGTGGGTGTGGGACTGATCCTGCGCCAGCGAATTCCGTAGCGGGATCATCGAACAGTGGCGGCCCCGCGAGTTTATAGGGGGGCGGGCACAGTGGGTTTTAAAGTCGCGGGGGGGGAAAAACAATATAATAAAAAAACGGGGAATAACAAAGAAA
>NZ_JBSHMS010000033.1:5569-87043 GCF_053645575.1 Nocardia sp. NPDC055321 | reverse complement strand
ATATTCACGTGCTCGGCGCGTTCCGGTGCGCCCAGGCCGCGCTCGCCTATCTCCCGACGGACGGCACCGGCCGCATCATCAACGTCACGTCCTCGGCCGGCTTGGTCGGCACCCTCGGGCAGGTCAACTACTCGGCCGCCAAATCCGGCATCGTCGGCATGACCAAGTCGCTGGCGAAAGAGTTGGCGCGCAAGCAGATCACGGTCAACGCTCTCGCTCCCGCCGCCGCGACCCCGATGACCGCGACGATCCGCACCGACCCCAAATTCGCCGAGCAGATGCTCAACCGGATTCCCATGCGACGGTGGGCGGAACCGGAAGAGGTAGCGGGCGCGTTCGTCTTCCTCGCCTCCGACGCCGCCTCCTTCGTCACCGGCCAGGTACTGCCGGTCGACGGCGGGCTGGTGATCTGATGACCGAGTCCAGCACCGGCCCCCTGGCCGGGATCACCGTGGTGTCCCTCGAACAGGCCGTCTCCGCTCCGATGTGCACCCGCACGCTGGCCGACTTCGGTGCGCGCGTGATCAAGGTCGAGAATCCGCGCGGCGGCGACTTCGCGCGTGACTACGACGACGTCGTACACGGTCTCGCCGCGCATTTCGTGTGGGCCAACCGCGGCAAGGAATCGGTCACGCTGAACCTGAAGACCGCGCAGGGCCTGGAGGTTCTGCATCGGCTGCTCGACAGCGCGGACGTCTTCGTCTCCAACCTGGCCCCGGGGGCCACCGCCGCCCTCGGGCTGGACCCGGCCGCGCTGGCCGAGCGACACCCCGACCTGGTGGTCATGGAGATCGACGGCTACGGTCCGGGCGGACCGCTGTCCCACAAACGTGCCTACGATCTGCTCATCCAGGCGGAGTCCGGCGTGTGCGCCATCACCGGAACTCCGGGCGCACCGGCCAAACCCGGGCCACCCCTCGCCGATATCTGCGCGGGTCTCTATGGCGCACTGTCGATTCTGGCGATGCTGCACGGACCCCGGGAACGAACCGGGGGCGGCCAGGCGGCCGGATCTGTCAGCCTGTTCGACACCGCCGCGGAGCTCATGGGCTACGCCCTCACCTACACCCGGCACACCGGTATCGACCAGCAGCCCCTCGGGATGAGTTCGCCCGCGGTCGCGCCGTACGGGGCGTTCGCGACCGCCGACGGCCAGACGGTGGTGCTCGGCACGACGAACGACCGGGAATGGCAGCGCCTGGCCCGCGAACTCGTCGAGCGACCCGATCTGGCCGAAAACCCGCGGTACACAACCAATTCCGATCGCGTTCGCTGGCGCGCCGAGCTCGACGAGGTCCTGGCGCAATGGTGCGCCCGGCACGAACTCGACGACATCCAGGCGCGAGCCGACGCCGCCGGAATCGGCAACTCCCGGTACAACACCCCCGCCGAAGTCGTCGCGCATCCGCATCTCAGCGCGCGCGAGCGCTGGCGGGAGATCGACACACCGGCCGGACCCGTGACCGCCCTGTTGCCCCCGCCGGTGCTCGCCGAGTTCCCCGCGCCGATGGGCGCCGTTCCCGATCTCGGCGAGCACACCGACGGCGTACTCGCCGAGCTCGGCTACTCCGGCCTCGACATCGACCGATTCCGTGATCTGGGGGCCGTCGGCCCGGCCGCCGCACCGGAACCCAGGAAAGGATGACCCCGTGACCGACGAGCCCCTCCTCATCGAGGACGCCGACGGCGTACGCACGCTGACCTTCAACCGCCCGGATCGCAAGAACGCCATCACCATGGCGATGTGGTCCATGCTGCGCGACACCCTGCACGACGCGAGCTACAACCGCTCGGTGCGCGCGCTGGTGCTGACCGGCACGGGCGACGCGTTCTGCTCCGGCGCCGACATCTCCGACGCCGCGGGTATGGACGAGTTCCCGGATCCGAGCCGGGACATGCGCGCGATCAACGAGGCCGTGCTGCACCTGCACGATCTGCCGATTCCCACCATCGCCAAGGTGCGCGGCATCGCGGCGGGCGCGGGCTGGAACCTCGCTCTCGGTTGCGATCTGGTGGTCGCGACGCCCACCGCGCGCTTCTGCCAGATCTTCTCGCGGCGCGCCCTGTCGCTGGATTGCGGCGGCTCCTGGCTGCTGCCCAAGCTGGTCGGCCTGCAACAGGCCAAGCGGCTGGCGCTGCTGGCGGAGATGGTCGGCGCGGCCGAAGCGCGCGACCTCGGCCTGGTCAGCTGGATCAAGGACGAGCCCGAGATCGATGCCTTCGTGGCCGAACTCGCCGGTCGCCTGGCCGCGGGTCCGCCCAAGGCGCTCGCGCAGACCAAGGCGCTGCTCAACGACGGCACCGATCACACGATGCGTGACGCGCTGGCCAACGAGGCTCGGGCGCAGACCATCAACCTCACCGGTCGCGATGTGCTCGAGGCCTTCGCCGCGTTCTCCGAGAAGCGTGCTCCCGTGTTCACCGGCGCCTGAATCTCTCCGGCAGGCAACGACATCGAGGGTCCGGCGCGATTCGCGCCCGACCCTCGGCTCGTTCACGGGCGGGGTGCGATGTCGGGTTCGGGAACGTGGAAGTGCGCGTCGCGCAGCTTGAACGCCTCCTTGGTGCCGTGCTCGGCCCGCGTCTTCACGAAGTTGAATTCCCCGGGTGCGAACTGGAGGTTCGTGCCGAACGCGTGGAACAGGTAGCTCGCCACCTCCTCGCCCTGGTACGCCTGGCTCTGTTCGACCAGCCGGAAGGCCTCCTTCGCGATGACGACACCGTCGGCGGGCATCTTGGCGGCCTTCTCCGCCCAGTACCGGGCGCGCGCGGTCACCGCCGCGGGGTCGCAGGTTTCGGTGAAGACGCCGAGGTGCTCCACCGCGCCCGCTTCGATGATGTCGCCGGTCAACAGCATTCGGCGCGCCAGCACCGGGCCGAGCCGATGGAAGAACAGGTGCAGGCTGCCCAGCGCCGGGCCGAGGAACCGAGTCGCGGGCATGCCCAGGCGGGTGTCCCGCGCGATCACCGAGATGTCGGTCATCAGCGCCATCTCGAATCCACCGCCGAGCGCGTAGCCGCTGATCTCGCCCACGGTGATCTTCGGAAAGCCCATGAAGTTGTGATAGAAGCCGAAGGACTTGCGGTCCACGGTGAGCCGCCGGCGCTGACTGGGCCGGCTCTTGGCCGGACGATCCCCGTTGCCCGGCGCGCGCTCGCCGTACCAGCCGTAGGCGTTGTTCATGTCGGCGCCGGTGCTGAACACGCCTTCGGCGCCGCGCAGCAGCACCGTCGTGATGTCGTCGTCCTCGGCCGCGTCGTCGAGGAAACGCGCGAGGCCGTCCCGCATCTCGGCGTCGTAGGAGTTGCGCTGGGCCGGATTGTTCAGTGTCACGGTGGCGATGCGGCGGTCGGGGTCCACGTCGTAGAACACCCGGCCGTCGGCGGCGCTGGATCTGGTCATGTATCACTTCCTTGTTGTCGTTGCCGGGGCAGCCGGGAGCCGCCCGCGGGGCGTGTCAGCCGATCGCCGTGCGTTGTCCGTAGCGAACCGTGGTCAGCCGATCCAGCGGTATCGCCACCGTGCGCACGGTCGCCGAGCACAGCACCTCCCCGTCCAGGGTGAGGCGGGCGACGGATTCGACACCGCGCTCGACCACGGTGCGCACGATGTCGAACTCGAGCTCGACGAGGATCGGCGTCGGCCGGCGGTAGGTGATCTCGAGCGAGCGCGTCTTGCCGGCGACACCGGACGCACAGCTCTGGTGCAGGACGGCCGCGTCGAAGAAGACACCGAGGAACCCGCCGTGCACGAATCCCGGTGGCCCCTCGTACACCAGCGGGAAAGTGACACGGCCACAGGCGGATTCGGTGTCGATGCGGTCGAACACGTACTCCGGGAAGCAGGGGTTGAAGGCCCCGATGTCGAAGGCGTGGTCCAGATACACCCGCTGGGTCGCCACGCCGGACTCCCCCATCCGCGGCGTCGGATCCGGCGCGACCGCGGCGGCCAGTTCGCCCTCCCACCGCGCCAGGCCGGCCAGCAGCTCGCCGACAGCGGCGTGCTCGTGTTCGAGGGACAGCAGCAGGCCGGTGATCCGGCGCAGCGCCGCCGCGGCGGCGACGGTCTGCGCCAGCGGCTCCTCGCCGAAACGCAGTCGCGGAACGGGCTGCGGGGAGAGGTTGCCAACGGAGCCGTTCCCGTTCTCGACCATCGCTTCTCTTCCTTCGTGGACCTTCGCCGACCTTGGCAGACAACCAGACGGTATTGTCTACTGTATCAGTAACAGTAACTGATTGAACCGGCACGCTCAGGAGGATCGCCCATGCCGTTCGACACCGTCGGCTACGAGGTGGCGGGACATACCGCGACCATCACGCTGAACCGGCCCGAGGCCCTCAACGCGCTCAGCCCCCACATGATCACCGAACTGCGGGCTGCCTATCAGGAGGCCGAGGCCGACGACAAGGTCTGGCTGCTCGTGGTCACCGGCACGGGCCGCGCCTTCTGCACCGGCGCCGACGTCAAGGAGATTCCCGGCGACGGCAAGGTCGTCAACGAGCGCCCCTACCTGTCGACCTACGAGCAGTGGGAGGCGCCGCAGGAGGGCACCCCGCCGTTCCGCACCATGGCCAAGCCGATCCTCGTGGCCGTCAACGGAATCTGCTGCGGCGCGGGCCTGGACTGGGTCACCACCGGCGATATCGTCATCGCCTCCGAGCGCGCCACCTTCTTCGATCCCCATGTCAGCATCGGCCTGGTCGCCGGCCGCGAAGTGGTGCGGCTGGCCCGGGTGCTGCCGCGCACGGTCGCGCTGCGCATGGCGCTCATGGGCAAACACGAACGGATGGACGCGCAGCGCGCGTACGAACTCGGCATGATCACCGAGGTGGTCGAGCACGACCGCCTCCTCGAACGCGCGCACGAGATCGGCGACGTCCTCAATTCCAATGCGCCACTGGCGGTTCGCGGCACCCGGCTGGCCATTGTCAAGGGTCTCGACCTGCCGCTGCACGAAGCCGAGATGCTCGCGGAATCCTTCCGGGAACGCGTCACCCGCACCGCGGACGCGCTCGAAGGGCCTCGCGCCTTCATCGAGAAGCGCACCCCGGACTGGCAGGCCCGATGAACGCCGGCTACACCACG
Source organism: Nocardia sp. NPDC055321 (assembly GCF_053645575.1). Taxonomy (NCBI): domain Bacteria; kingdom Bacillati; phylum Actinomycetota; class Actinomycetes; order Mycobacteriales; family Nocardiaceae; genus Nocardia; species Nocardia sp. NPDC055321. The sequence goes on along the minus strand of NZ_JBSHMS010000033.1, from coordinate 81,957 downwards.
ATCCTGCTCGAGATCGATGCCCGGGACCGGGTCGCCACCCTCACGCTGAACCGGCCGGACCGGCTCAACGCGTTCAACCGCACGATGTGCGAGGAGATCCGCGACGCCTGGCATCGAATCGGCCGTGACGATCGGGTGCACGCGGTGGTCCTGCGGGCGGCGGGCACGCGCGCCTTCAGCGCTGGACTCGATATCAAGGAGTCGTACGGGCAGCCCGACAGCATCTGGCACCACGAGGACCCGGGCGAGGCCCTGAGCCCGAAATGGCAGAAGATGTGGAAACCCGTGGTGTGCGCCGTCCACGGACTGTGCACCGCCGGCGCGTTCTACTTCGTCAACGAGTCCGACGTGGTCATCTGCTCCGAGGAGGCCACCTTCTTCGACTCCCACGTCTCGGCCGGACTCGTCTGCGCATTGGAACCGATCGGGTTGATGCGCCGCGTCGGGCTGGGCGAGACGTTGCGCATCGCGCTGATGGGAAACGACGAGCGCGTCGGCGCCGAGACCGCGCTGCGCATCGGCCTGGTCTCGGAAGTGGTTGCCCGAGAACAACTCTGGCCCCGGGCCCACGCTATCGCCGCGGCGATCGCCGCCAAGCCGCCGACCGCGACCCAGGGCACCGTCAAGGCGATCTGGGAGTCGCTGGACAAGCCCTACCGGGCCGCGCTCGACCAGAACCTCATCTACACCCGGCTCGGCAATCCCCTCGCCAAGGCCGAACTCGCCGCGGCAGCGCCGCCGGCTCCGACCCGACCCAGGATCCGGTGATGACCGACAACGACCACTCACTCAGTCGGCGAATCGAACTCGTGCTGGGACTGGCACCCGATACACGCGCCCTCGAGTTCGACGGAACCTGGTACAGCTGGGGGCAACTCGCGGACGCCGCGCGCCACATCGCCGCCCGGCTCGCACCGGGAGGACCGGTCGGCATCGCACTGCGCAATCGACCCGAACACGTCGCGGCGTTCCTCGGCGTACTGCTCGCGGGCGGAACGGTCGTGGTGATCAATCCGGCCCGCGGCGACGATCGCATCCGCGCCGACATCGCCGAACTGGCCTTGCCGCTGGTCGTCGGCGGGTCCGACGATCTGGCCGCGCTGGTGGGTCCCGGCACGCCCACCCTCGCGATCGCCGAGCTGGGATCCGAACGAATACCCGATGGTCTGCGGTATGAGATCGATTCCACCACAACCGGTTCCGGCGTCGCGATCAGGATGCTCACCAGCGGTACGACCGGACCGCCGAAACGGGTCGACATCACCTACGACATGCTCGCCCGGAGCGTCATGGGTGTCGACGGCGATCGAACCGAGGCTCCCACCGCTCCGCGCCCCGGGGTCGCGATCGTCAACGCGCCGCTGGTGCACATCGGTGGTGTCTTCCGTGTCCTGCAATGCGTCGTCGCGGCCCGCCCGTTCGTCTTCCTGCCCCGCTTCGACCTCGATCGCTGGGCCGCGGCGGTGCGCGAACACCGGCCCGCCGCGGTATCACTGGTGCCCGCCGCCCTGCGCATGGTGCTGCACTCCGCGCTCACCAGGGCCGATCTCGACGGGGTCCGGGTGGCGACCTCGGGAACCGCGCCGCTCTCGGCGGCCGACGCCGACGCCTTCCAGGAGAAGTTCGGCATCCCGGTGCTGACCTCCTACGCCGCCACCGAATTCGGCGGCGGCGTCGCGGGCTGGACCCTCGCCGACCACCGCCGGTACTGGGATGCCAAGCGCGGCAGCGTGGGCCGGGCCAGCGGCGGGGCCCGTTTGCGGGTCGTCGACGCGGACGGCGTCGAACTCGGCGCGGATCAGCCGGGCCTGCTGGAGGTCAAACCCGGACAGCTCGGCCCGGACGCGGACTGGATCCGTACCACCGACCTCGCCCGCGTCGACGCGGATGGTTTCCTGTGGATCCTGGGCCGCGCCGATCAAGCCATCATCCGCGGCGGATTCAAGATCATGCCCGACGATGTGCGCGCGGCACTCGAGGGTCATCCCGCCGTGCGCGGGGCCAGCGTCGTCGCCAGGCCCGACGCCCGGCTCGGTGAGACACCGGTGGCCCTGGTCGAGCTGCGCGCGGACAACAGCGCTGATGCCGAAGCCATCCTCGAGTATCTGGGAACCCGATTGGCGCGCTACGAGATCCCCACCGAGATCGTCATCGTCGCCGCCATTCCACGCACACCGTCGGGTAAGCCCGATCTGCGGGCGGTGCGTGCGCGGTTGGGCATCACCGGCGCCGAAGACCCCGTGGGGCACGGGGTCTCACGGAATCAGCGGTAGTTCCTCCGGACTGCCGGAAACCGCCCGGACGCTCGGCCGGATGGCCGGCCGAGCGTCCGGGTGGCCGGGCAGGCACTCAGGTTCCGGAGACGGCCTGCTCACGCGCCCAGCGGTAGTCGGCCTTGCCGGCGGGGCTGCGCTGGATCTCGGGCCGGAACACCACCGCCTTGGGCAGTTTGTATCGGGCCAGGGCCTGGGCGGCGTGCGCGATCAATTCCTCGGCCGTGGCCGTCGCGCCCTCGACCGGTTGCACCACGGCCACCACTTCCTGGCCCCAGCGCTCACTCGGCCGGCCGACCACGAGCACGTCGGCCACCGCCGGATGGGTCGAGATCGCGATCTCGACCTCTTCGGCGAAGACCTTCTCGCCACCGGAGTTGATGGTCACCGCGTCCCGGCCGAGCAGTTCGATGTTGCCGTTCTCGAGGTGCCGGGCGCGGTCACCCGGGAGTACGTACCGAACGCCGTCGATGACCGGAAAGGTCTTGGCGGTCTTGGCCGGATCGCCTTTGTACCCGAGTGGCGTGAACTGCCGCTTGGCGAGCCAGCCGATGCCCTCGTGCCCAGCCTCGAGCACGGACCCGAGGTCCTCGGCGACGACGCGGGTGTCCAGTCCCGCGGTGAATGTACCGGTCGAGACGAAACCCGCCCCCGAGACGTGGGTGAGCTGGGTTCCGGTCTCCGATGATCCGACGCCGTCGAGCACGACCAGACCCGGCACCGCGTCGATCCACTGCTGTTTGACCGCCGGGCTCAGTACGGCGCCGCCGTTGGCGAGCGCCGCCAGCGACGACACGTCGGCCTGTTCCGATTTCACCGCGGCCAGGAGCGGCCGCGCCATGGCATCGCCGACCACGATCGTGATCGCGGCCTTCTCCCGTTCGATGGTGCGGACGATGTCCACGCTGTCGATGCGGTCGACCACGCTGGAGAAGACGATGGTCTGTCCCGTGGTCATCGCCGACAGCAGCGCCCATTGCGCCGCGCCGTGCATCAGCGGAGGCAGCAGCATGAGCCGGACGCCCGGATTGGCCGCGGCCCGCGCGTGGATGTCGTCGTACGAGGCGACGGAGGCGCCGCTGTTGAAATCCCTTCCGCCACATGCCGCCATGTAGACATCGTGCTGGCGCCACAGCACACCCTTGGGCATGCCGGTCGTGCCCCCGGTGTAGAGGACATAGAGATCATCGGGGCAGGGTCGCACGGTCAGCGCGGCCGCGGACGTCTCGGCGATCACCGTCTCGTAATCGACCGCCCCGTCGAGCAATTCGTTGCCCGAATCGTCAGCGATCTGGATCAGCACCCGCAGGTCCGGCAGGTCGGCGCGGATCTCGGCAACGCGCGGCGCGAACGCCGCGTGATACACCAGCGCCGTGGCGCCCGCGTCCGAGAGCAGATGCTGCAGTTCGCCTTTCACATAGCGGTAGTTGACGTTGAAGGGCGCGACCCGGGCGCGGAAGGATCCCACCAGGCTCTCGACGTACTCGTTGCCGTTGTACGCGTAGATGCCGAGCAGGTCCTGCCCGACCTCGTGGCCCGGCAGGACATCGCGCTCGCTGTGGCAGCCGAGCCCGCGGGACTGCAGATACGCCGCCAATCGCTTGGACCGCTCGGCGATCTCGGCATAGGTGTGCCGGCGATCGCCCTGCACGACGAGATCCCGATCCGGCAGGGCCGCCGCGGCGGCGTCGGCGGCATCGGCGAGGGTGAACTGCGGCGCTTCGGGTTCGGACAACATGACTCCTCGGACGTGGGCTTGGTGCGAAAGGCTGGGAACGACGGGCTCACACCGTCGACTCGGTGCCGGGCAACCGGCCCCGCACCCGCCGGCGATTGATCCGGTGCACCGCGCGCAACGCGGTATCGGTGATGCGGGCGAGCCGCGGGCCGAAGGGCGGCGCGGCCACCCCGGTGATCGCGAAGGGCAGATCCGTACCGGCGACCGTGCGCATATGGCTGAACGTGTCGAAACCGGTCTTGCCGTGGTAGGCGCCCATGCCGCTGTGGCCGACACCGCCGAACGGCGCCTTCTCGGAGAACATGTGAATCGCGAACTCGTTGCGCGCGACCCCGCCGCTGCGCGTCGCGCCGACGAACCTGCGGAAGTCGGCGCGATCCGGGCCGTACCAGTAGGCGACCAGCGGCGCGGGCCGGGCGTTGAGGTAGTCGATGACGTCGTCGAGCGCCGCGTACGGGCGGATCTGCAGCACGGGGCCGAAGACCTCTTCGTGCGCGATTCGCATGTCATCGGTGACGTCGCGGACGAGCGTCGGGGCGATCTTGCGGGTGGTGGCGTCCGGCAGGGACTCACCCGGCGGCGCCACCGACAGGACGCGCGCGCCGCGTGCGCGAGCGTCCTCGACCAGGCCCACGATCCGCTCGTAGTTGGCGGCGTCGACGGTCGCGGTGTAGTCGTCGTTGGCCACGATCGAGGGGAACATTCCACACAGGCGTGCGTACAGCGATTCGACGAACCGGTCGATGCGATCTTCGGGGACGAACACGTAGTCGGGGCAGACGCACACCTGGCCGCCGTTCACCATGCGCGCGCGGGCGATTCGGTCCACGGCGCGGTCGAGATCGGCGTCGGCCGCGACGACCACCGGATTCTTGCCGCCCAGTTCGAGGGTGACCGGAACCAGGTTGTCGGCGGCGGCGCGCTGCACCAGCCGTCCGACCGAGGTCGACCCGGTGAAGAACAGATGGTCGAGTGGCAGCCCGGTGAAGGCCGCCCCGATCTCGGGTCCGCCGGTGACCACGGCGAGTTCGGTGGGGTCGAAGTAGGTGGCGGCCAGTCGCCGGGTCAATTCCGCTGTGTGCGCGGTGATTTCCGACATCTTGATCATCACCCGATTGCCCGCCGCGAAGGCGGAAGCCGCCGGGACGACCACCAACTGCAGGGGGAAGTTCCACGGTCCGACGATGCCGACCACGCCCAGCGGTGCGGGCTGCACTTCGGTCCGGATGCCGGAGAATCGCGCGATCGGATTACCCCGCACCGGTCGCATCCACTTCGCGGTGTGTGAACGGGTGTGCTCGAAGGCTGCGAGCATTCCGCTGATCTCGGCGAAGAGGGTGCCGGTGCGCGATCGGGTTCCGAAGTCCCTGGACATCGCCGCCACGTAGTCGTCGATGTTGTCCAGCACCATGGCCAGCAACCGGTCGATGCGGTTGCGCCGTACCGACGCGGACGGTGGCCCGTCCCGCAGGAAGGCACGCCGCTGGGCGTCCAGGATGGCCGACAGTTCCGCAGCCGTGGTCACCGCACCCCCGAGTCGGCCCGAGTCCGCGGGCACGATCGTCTGCTCGGCTGTTCCGGTCTCCATAGGTGTTGTCTCCCCGGTATGCGCGCTGGGCACGAATCTGACGTATCGGGCCGGCGGCAATCGCCACGACGGCACCCTCATCCAGTAAGTCCAACTGTAACAGCGATCGTACGCGGCGCGAAGCGCAACGGACAGACGCGCGAAAACTATCCCATGCTCCATACGGTAATGGTTATAGTATCTGCATATCGAGCTGTGATCCGAAGAAGGAATGCCGACGTGCCGAACTCACTGACCTTCTCCTCTCACGGAATCGATTGCGATGCTTGGCATTTCCCAGGAGAGTGCAACCGGTTCGACACCTCCGCCGGTAGGCCTGCGGTCGTCATGGCACACGGATTCGCGGCGACAAAGGACTGCGGTCTCGACTCCTTCGCACGGGGTTTGGCCGCCATCGGCCTCGATGTCCTCGCCTTCGACTACCGCGGATTCGGCGCCAGCGGCGGTGCGCCCCGCCAGGTGATCTCGCCCGCCGCTCAGGTCGAGGACTACCGGGCCGCCCTGCGCACGGCGGCCACACTGCCCGGCGTCGATCCGAACCGCTTGATCCTGTGGGGCGTATCGCTCTCGGGTGGGACCGTGCTCGAGGTGGCCGCGGGCCGGTCCGATATCGCCGCGCTCATCTCGGTCACGCCCCTGGTGTCGGCATCGGCCGATCGATTCGCCGGCTCGCGGGGCAGCACGGAACCGGCCGTCGCCGGCGGAGCGCCGGCACTGGCGCGGTTACTCCGTCGCGCGCTCCGCGACAAGTACGCCGCTCTCACCGGCGGTGACAGACACCTGACGCCGGCGGTCGGCAGGCCGGGCACAGCCGGGTTGCTCACAGTCCCCGGAGCGTACGAGGACTACGTGTCGATCGCCGGGCCGACCTGGCGCAACGAGGTCAACGCCTCGTTCGCGCTCGACGCCGTCGCGCACCGCCCGCATCGCTTCGCGCCCGCGTTGCGCTGCCCCGCGCTGTTCCAGATCGCCGACCTGGATCGATGCGTCCCCGAGCGCGCCGCGACGCGAACGGCCACCCGCGCCCGCGCACAGGTCCGGCACTACCCGTGCGATCACTTCGACATCTATCCCGGCAAACCCTGGCACGAGACAGTTCGCGCGCACCAGACCCATTTCCTCACAAACGTTCTCACCATCGCCGCGGCCCCCGACGTGGACACCGCCCGGTGATCCACGACATGGCTCCGGCGAGATTCCGCGTACACCAGGAGCACTCATGACCCTGCGGGTAATTCAATGGGCGACGGGGACTGTCGGCAGGCAGGCGGTCGCCGCCGTGCACGACCACCCCGAGCTGGCACTGGTCGGCGCCTATGTCTACAGCGAGCGGAAGACGGGCAGGGACGTCGGGGACATCGCGGGGATCGGCCCGATCGGGGTCACCGCGACCCGAGACATCGACGAAATCCTCGCGCTCGAGGCGGACTGCGTCCTCTACATGCCGCAGGGCGAGATGAATCCCGTGGGCGCGGTGGACGATATCTGCCGGCTGCTGGCCTCGGGCAAGAATGTCATCTCCACGGCGGTCACCGGCCTGATCTATCCCCCCAGCCTCGGTTCGGAGGTCGTGGAACGACTCGAAACCGCCTGCGCGGCGGGCTCGGCGTCCTTCCACGCCACCGGTATCGAACCGGGCTGGGCAGCGGAGGTTCTGCCGCTCACCATCTCCCCACTGCTGCGGCGCACGGATTCGGTCCTGGTCCAGGAGCTCCTGGACTATTCGACCTACGACAGCGCGGCGATGCTCACCGACATCATGGGTTTCGGCAAACACCCCGGCGTGCCGGTGGTGATGGCGGACCCGGCGGCCGCGAGCGCCGTGTTCCGCGCACCGCTGATGCTGCTGGCCGCCGGGCTCGGCGCGGACATCGACGATTTCGTGTTCTCCCGTTCGGTTGCCGTCGCGGCCGAGCCGTTCGAGACCGTCGCGACCCGTATCGAAGCGGGAACCGTTTCAGCGCAACGGTTCTCCTACACCGCGATCGTCTGCGGCCGGCCCGCGCTCACCATCGAGCACATCACCCGAATGCGACACGATCAGGCTCCGGACTGGCCCCGGGGCCGTGGGTGGCGGGTGACGATCGAAGGTACGCCGTCGTTCGTCGTGGACGCCGTGATCGGCGCGCACGACGAGAACGAAGTGGAGCAGAGCTGCCTGGGCACCGCGATGCACGCCGTTCACGCCGTCGTTCCGGTGTGCGCGGCCGAGCCGGGCATCCGCACCTTCCTCGATCTCCCGATCATCACCGGTCGTCATATCCTCGGGCTCGCGGCGACGCCGGGGCTCGCGGCGATCGTATCCCCCCGGGAGCAGAGATGAACCAGCCCAGAGTAGCGATCATCGGAGCCGGAATCAGCGGGCTGACCACGGGAAAGGTACTCGGCGACCGCGGGATCGACTACGTCTGCTTCGAATCGTCGGACCGCATCGGGGGAAACTGGGCGTTCGGCAACCCGAACGGGCACAGCAGCGCCTACCGCTCGCTGCACATCGACACCTCCAAACATCGCTTGTCCTTCAAGGACTTTCCGATGCCCGCGAGCTATCCCGATTTTCCACACCACACCGATATCAAGCGGTACCTGGACTCCTACGCCGACGCGTTCGGACTGCTGGACGCCATCCGGTTCGAGAACGCCGTCGAGAATGCCAGGCGCCTGCCCGAGGGTGGTTGGGAAATCCGTTCCGCGCGTGGGGGTTCGGAGCATTTCGACTTCCTGGTCGTCGGCAACGGCCACCACTGGGATCCGCGCCTGCCGGATTTTCCGGGAACCTTCGCGGGACAGACGATCCATTCGCACTCCTACATCGACCCGTACTCTCCGATCGACCTGCGCGACAAGCGCATCCTCATCGTCGGGATCGGCAACAGCGCCGCCGACATCGCGGTGGAGGTCTCGTCCAAGAGCCTGGGAACCGAGGTCTGGCTGTCCACTCGGTCCGGCGCGTGGATCGTGCCGAAGTACCTGGCCGGCGTGCCCGGCGATCGCTTCTACCGGACCGTCCCGTACATACCGCTGAGCTGGCAGCGCAGGTTCGGGCAGATGTTCACCCCGATCGTCGCCGGACGGCCGGAGAGCTACGGACTGCCGACACCGAATCACAAGATGTTCGAAGCGCATCCGACCCAGTCGGTCGAGCTGCCGCTGCGGCTGGGGTCGGGGGATATCGTCCCGAAACCGAACATCACCGCGCTCGACGGGCACACCGTGCATTTCGCGGACGGATCGAACCACGATGTCGACGTGATCATCTACTGCACGGGATACAACATCACCTTCCCCTTCTTCGACCCCGAGTTCATCAGCGCGCCCGGCAACCGGATCGATCTGTACAAGCGGATCTTCAAACCCGGCATCGACGACCTGGCGTTCGTCGGCTTCGCCCAGCCCGCCCCCACCCTGTTCCCCTTCGTGGAGTGTCAGGCGCGGCTGGTAGGCGCGCATATCGGCGGGGAGTACCGCCTACCCGACACCCGGGAGATGCTGCGGGTGATCGCGGCGGACCATCGTAAGTTCACCGGTCACATGGTCGACCGGGCCCGGCATACCCAGCAGGTGGACTACTACGTGTACGAACGCGATATCCGCCTCCGCGAGCTCCCGGCCGGCCGGCGCCGGGCCGGGTCCGCGAAGCCGAGGATCGCCTGATCCTCGGACCTCTCCGGGCGAGCGGCGCCGGTTTGCCAAACGCCTTCCGGCCAACCAGCCCAACCGGATCAGCGCTCGATCCTGATCAGCGATAGCACCAAATCGTCTCTACCCCAATACATTCGAACCACTCTGTCAACGGCACGAATCAGCACGAGGCACGCGACGGCCGTCGAACCGACGACCCGCGCCAACACACTCGCGGCATCCGCCGGCAGATTCTCCGCACCACATTCCCGATTTCGTTGCCTCGCGGTGGCGGGTCGACTACATTGACTTACTGTAACCGTAACTGTAGAGAAAACATCGACGTAGCCGACCTGCCGCAGCCCTGCCCGGCACACTTCGGGCGAACGGTGTTCCGACGAACTCGGGTCGTGATCCGCTGTGCGAAGACAAAATCCGGATGTGCCGCGTCATCGGCGATGTCCCGTCGGCACACGCGGTCGGGTGAATGTCCCGGGGGCGAGCCCGAATAGGTATCGAGCAGAAGAGTCGAGGGGAGGCTCGAATGAATGAAGTGCTCGCAGTCCCGCTGCGCGCGGTCGGGGAATTCTTCCAATTGTGTGCCGACGTCGTGCGCGCGATACCGCGCCGCCCGTTCCAGTGGCGCGAATTCATCGATCAATCCTGGTTCATCGCCCGGGTATCGATCGTGCCCACCCTGTTGGTCGCCATCCCCTTCACCGTGCTGGTGAGTTTCACCCTGAATATCCTCCTGCGGGAATTGGGCGCGGCCGATCTCAGCGGGGCGGGCGCCGCCTTCGGCGCCATCACGCAGGTCGGACCGGTCGTGACGGTGCTGGTGGTAGCGGGCGCGGGCGCGACGGCGATCTGCGCCGATCTAGGCGCCCGCACCATCCGCGAAGAGATCGACGCGATGCGGGTGCTGGGCATCGACCCGATCCAGCGGCTCGTGGTACCGCGGGTACTGGCCTCGATTTTCACCGCGCTGATGCTCAACGGATTGGTGTGCACCATAGGCATAGTGGGCGGATTCTTCTTCTCGGTCTTCATCCAGGACGTCAATCCGGGAGCGTTCGTCAATGGCATCACGCTCCTGACCCATCTCCCCGAAGTCGTTATCTCCGAGGTGAAGGCGGGCATGTTCGGATTGATCGCCGGACTGGTGGCGTGCTATCTGGGCCTGAACGTCAAAGGCGGCCCGAAGAGCGTCGGCGACGCGGTCAACCAGACCGTGGTCTTCGCGTTCATGGCGTTGTTCGTCGTGAATGTCGTCATCACCGCCGTCGGCATCAGTTTCACGGTGAAGTAGCGATGTACGTTCTCCGCTCGCGAATCCCGCGCACCGTACGCACTGCACACCGGCTGTCGACCGCTGCCGACGCCCTCGGCAACCAAGCGCTCTTCTATATCAGAACACTCGCCTCGATCCCCCGCGCACTGCGAAACTACCGCACCGAGACGATCCGGCTGATCGCCGAAATCAGCATGGGCACAGGAGCATTGGCCGTCATCGGCGGCACCGTGGTGATCGTCGGGTTCCTCACGCTCTTCACCGGCGGCACCATCGCGATCCAGGGCTACACCTCACTGGGCAATATCGGCATCGAAGCGCTGACCGGATTCTTCGCCGCCTTCATCAACGTCCGGATCGCGGCGCCGGTGATCTCGGGCATCGGACTCGCGGCCACCATCGGCGCCGGCACGACCGCGCAGCTGGGTGCGATGCGAGTGGCGGAGGAGATCGACGCCCTGGAGTCGATGGGCATCCGGCCGCTGCCCTACCTCGTCGGCACCCGGGTGGTCGCGGGCATGATCACCATCGTCCCGCTCTACGCGCTGGCGGTGATCGCGTCGTTCGTGGCCAGCCGATTCGCCACGGTCGTCATTTTCGGGCAGTCGGCGGGCGTCTACGACCACTACTTCTCGACCTTCCTGCAGCCCACCGACCTCACGTGGTCGTTCATCCAGGCGCTGGCCATGGCCTCCGCCGTGATGATGATCCACACCTATTACGGCTACCACGCCGCGGGCGGACCGGTCGGGGTCGGCATCGCGGTTGGCAACGCGGTGCGCGCGTCGCTGGTCGCCGTGGTCTCGGTAACCCTGCTGATCTCACTTGCCGTCTACGGCACGTCCGGCAACTTCCATCTCTCCGGATAGGACCACGATGCGATCAAGGCACACTTCTGCCCGAATCCTCGGGGCGTTGCGGGGCGGGCTCGGCCTCAAACTCGCCGGACTGGGGATGGTGCTGACGCTGGCGGCAACCGTCGTGTTCGCGCTGACAGCGTTCGCCGGTGGGTTCACCGCGTCGGTCACGATCCTGGTGGACTCGCCGCGCAGCGGTCTCGTCCTCGATCCCGATGCGAAGGTGCGGCTGCGCGGTGTCGAAATCGGCCGGGTGGACGAGGTGATCCAGCGAGCCGACGGCGCGACGCTGCGGCTCGCCGTCGATCCCGGCCAGCTGCGATTCGTGGGATCGGACGCCCATGTCGACATCCGGTCCACCACCGTATTCGGCGCGAAGTACGTCAATTTCGTGTCACCGCCCGGCCGGCCGGCCGAGCCCCTGCGCCCCGGCACGCGCATCACCGCCGACCGGGTGACCGTCGAATTGAACACCCTGTTCCAGCATCTGAGCACGCTGCTCGCGGCGATCGAGCCCGAGAAGCTGAACGCGATCCTGTCCGCGCTGGGGACCGCGCTGGACGGCCGCGGCGAGAAGCTGGGTGACATGCTGACCGGCGCGGGAAGCTATCTGCGCACACTGAATCCGGCGCTGCCCACGCTGCGCGACGATCTCGACAAGACCGCCGCGGTCGGTGAACTGTACGCCGATACCGCCCAGGATCTGCTCGACACCGTAGCCAACGTCACCGCGACGGCCCGGACACTCGACGAGGAGCGCTCGAATCTCGACGAGTTGCTGGTGAACATGATCGGGGTCGCGACAACCGCGGGAACGACGCTGCGGGACAACGAGAATCAGTTGGTCACCGCGCTGGATCTGCTGCGCCCGACCACCGGGCTGCTGTCCGAGTACTCGCCCGCGCTGTACTGCCTGATCGTCGGGGTCAGCAAGTCCCTGCCCGCGGCCGAGGAAGTTTTCGGGGGCAACGGCCCGGTCATGCTGTCCGCGAGCTTCATGCCGGGCACCCGGCGCTACACCGCCCCCGACGATCTGCCGAAGGTCAACGCCACCGGCGGCCCACACTGCGCGGGAGTGCTCGACCGGGTGCCCGGCAGCAACGCCGACTACCTCGTGGTCGACACGAGCGAGGGCGCGCCCTACGTACCGAATACCACCCTGACCTTCAACGCACCGAAAGTCTTCCAATTGCTGTTCGCGGGATTGCCGGGGGTGAGCTGACCATGCGCGGCATCGGTACGCCGATCAAACTCGCCGTATTCGCCACGGTTATGGCGATGATCTTCGCCGGTCTGGTCGTGGTCTTCGGGCAGATACGCTTCGCCCCGGCGAGCGACTTCCGGGCCCTGTTCACCAGTTCCTCGGGCATGCTGCCCGGTGCGAAGGTACGCATCGCCGGGGTTCCGGTCGGGACGGTCACCTCGGTGGAACTCGGCCCGGATTACCTGGCGCACGTGGGTTTCCGGGTGGACAGCGAGCATGTCCTGCGCACGAGCACCCGCGCGGCGATCCGCTACGAGAACCTCGTCGGGGACCGGTATCTGGAGCTGCTGGACGGCCCGGGTGAGGCGCGCGAGCTCGCCGCGGGCGCCACCATCGACGTGGAGCACACCGCACCGGCCCTGGATCTGGACATGCTCCTCGGCGGGTTCAAGCCGCTGCTGCGCGGCCTGGATCCCGACCGGGCGAACAACCTCACCGATGCCCTGATCCGGATCTTCCAGGGGCAGGGCGGGAATCTGGTGTCGCTGTTGAACGACGGCGGGTCGTTCGCGCAGACACTCGGTGATCGAGACGCGCTGATCGGCAGCGTGATCGACAACCTCAACACCGTGCTGGCCACCATCGACGAACGCGGTGACCAGTTCACCAGCACCATCACCGAGATCCGGCGGCTGGTGTCGGGCCTGGCCGCCGATCGCGACGCGATCGGCGAGGCCATTCCGCGGATCGCCGGTGCGACAGGGGATCTCACCGATCTGCTGGCGCAGTCGCGGCCGGATCTCCGGGCGACCGTAGAGCAGACCAGCCGCGTCGCCGGACTGATGAACGAGGGCAGTGACACCATCCAATGGGTACTGGATCGATTGCCACAGACCTATCGCGATCTCATCCGGATCGGTTCCTACGGTTCGTTTCTGAACATGTACATGTGCTCGGTGGTCTTTCTGGTGGACGGGCCGAACGGCACGACCAACGAGATCGCGATACCCGGCCAGCAGACGACGGGCCGGTGCGCGCATGAGTGACAGGAGATCTCCGGCGACCACGGTCGGCATCGTCGGCATCGTCTTGGCGGTGACGATCACGCTGTGTGCGCTGCAACTGAACCGGATGCCGTTCCTTCGTTCAGGCGCGAGCTTCACCGCCTACTTCGCCGACGCGGGCGGGCTGGTCGCCGGCGACGCGGTACAGGTCGCGGGCGTGCGGTCGGGCCGGGTCGAATCGGTGAAGCTGTCCGGGACCAAGGTCGAGGTTCGGTTCAGCCTCGAGGAGTCGGTCGTGCTCGGCGACCGGACATCCGCGGCGATCAAGACCAATACGGTGCTGGGCCGCAAGTCCATTCAGCTCTATCCGGAAGGCTCGGGCGCGTTGCACGCCGACGACGCCATCCCCCTGGAACGGACCAGGTCGCCGTATTCGCTCAACGAGGCGCTGACGGACCTCGGCGGCACCGTCAAGGAACTCGACACCGACCGCCTCGATCAAGCCCTCGACGAGCTGTCGGCGACGTTCGCCGATACACCCGCGCCGGTGCGGACGGCGCTGGACGGGATCACCGCCCTGTCACAGACCATCAACAGCCGCGACGAAGCGCTGACCCAATTGCTTTCGCGCGCAAGGAATGTCACCTCGGTGTTATCCGAGCAGTCCGGACAGATATCGGCGCTGCTCACCGACGGCAATGCCCTGCTGGGTGAGCTCCAGGCCCGGCAGGCCGCGATCGGACAGTTGATCATCAATCTCAACGGACTGGCACAGCAGTTGTCCGGGATGGTGAACGACAACATCGAGATCCTGGCGCCGGCCCTGGTCAAGCTCAACGCCGTACTGGCCCAGCTCGAAAGCAATCGCGACAACATCGCGTCGGCACTGGCGGGCCTCGGTCCGTACGCGGCCGCGCTCGGCGAGCAGGTCGGTAGCGGCCCGTATTTCCAGGCCTACGTCCACAACCTCAACAGTCCGCTGCTGCATGTCCTGGTCGACGCGCTGACCTGGCCACAGAACCTACCGGAGTCCCTGCGGGCCTACTTCGACCCATTCCCCTCCATCACCCCGGGAGCCCAGGAGCCGCCGCGATGAAGCTGCCCAATGTCGTACAGCGGGTGGGCAGGCCACCGCGCTGGGTGCTCGTGCTCACGGTGGCCGCGGTGCTCGCCGCGGTCGCGATGCCGCTGTGGTCCCGGGTGTCGGCGATCGGCACGACCACCATCGTCGCCGACTTCCCCGCCACGACGGCCCTGTACCCCGGGGACGAGATCCGGGTGCTCGGCGTTCGCGTGGGAACCATCGACGCCATCGAACCCGCCGCCGATCGCGCCCGGGTGCGCATGACCATCGATCGCGGCGTCGAGTTGCCCGCGGACGCCCGCGCGCTCCTGGTGGCGCCCTCGCTGGTCTCGGCCCGATTCATTCAATTGGCCCCCGCGTACGGCGGCGGGCCGAAGCTCGCCGACGGGGACACGATCGGCTTGGACCGCACGGCGATTCCGGTCGAGTGGGATGACATCAAAGCCGAGCTGGCCCGGCTCTCGACCGCTCTGGGGCCGGTCGGACAGGATGACAAGGGCTCGTTCGCCCGATTCATGGATACCACCGCTGCCAATCTCGACGGCAACGGCGACCGTATGCGCGAGACCATCCGGGCCCTGTCGGCCACGTTGACCACGCTCTCGGACGGCCGCGCGGACCTGTTCGGCACGATCCGCAACCTGCAGCAGTTCGTCGAAGTGCTCTCCGGCAGCAACGAACAGATTGTCCAGTTCGGTGGACGCCTCGCCTCGGTCTCCTCGGTGCTCGCCGGCGTCGAAACCGACCTCGGTTCGGGGCTGGACAACCTCGACGGTGCGATCGCCGACGTGCGGCGGTTCCTCGACAGCAGCGACACCCAGCTCACCGAGAGCGTGCAACGCCTGGCCGCCGTCACGCAGATCGTGATGGACAATCGTTCCCTGGTCGAGCGCGTATTGCATTCCGCTCCAACGGGATTGGCGAACTTCTACCGCATCTACAAACCCGCGCAGGGCAGTCTCTCCGGGGCGGTCGTGCTCAACAACTCGGCCAATCCGTTCGCGTTCCTGTGCGGCTCGGTGCAGGCGGTGGCCACCGCCAATTCCGATCGCAGCGCCGATCTGTGCCGGCAATACCTGGCCCCGGTCATCGACTCGCTGGCCATGAACTACCTGCCGATCCTGGCGAATCCGGCCAGCGCGGTGGAGGCCCTGCCGAGCCAATTGGTTTACAGCCCAGCGGAATTGGGCGCTGCGGCGACTCCCCCGGCGAACCTGACGGATCTGATGCTGCCCGGTGGTGCCCGGTGACCGGCCGCCGCGGCGTTCACCCGCTGACCCGCAGAATCGCGGCCGCCGCCCTCGGATGTGTACTGCTGGCCGGCGTCGCCGGGTGTGAATGGGACGGCCTGAACTCGCTGCCCATGCCGGGCACCGAGGGCACCGGCCCCGGGTCCTGGCAGGTGCGGATCGAGATGCCGAATGTGACCACCCTGACCGAGAATTCGCCGGTTCGCGTGGCCGACGTCGTGGTGGGAACCGTCGCCGACATCGGTGTGGAGAATTGGCACGCGCTGGTGACCGTCACCCTGAATCCCGATGTCGAGCTACCGGCCAACGCCATCGCACAGGTCGGTCAGACCAGTCTGCTCGGCAGCAATCACCTGGAGCTGAGCGCACCGATCGACACCGCGCCGGTCGGCCGTTTGCGAGACGGCGATCTGATACCCCTCGCGCGCGCCGGCCTCTACCCCACCACCGAACAGGTGCTGTCCTCGCTGTCGGTCGTGCTGACCGGCGGTGGTATCACCCAGCTCGAGAGCATCACGCGCGAACTCGATTCCGCGCTGAGCGGGAACGCGGAGGGAATTCGTGACCTGCTGCCACAGCTGAGTGAACTCACCGCCAATCTGCGGGCCCAGACGGGTCAGATCATCGCGGCCATGAACGGCCTGGACCGGCTCGGCACCCAGCTCGCGAACCGGCGCGAGGTGCTGGCCGAGGCGCTCGATGTCCTGCCGTCGGCGGTCGGGATGCTCGCCGACAGGCGCGCGCAGATCACCACGGCGATCACCGCCCTCGGTGATTTGAGCGGTGTCGTCGATCGCATCGTCGACAGCGGCGGCGCGAACCTGCGCGCGAACCTGAGCAATCTGGTGCCGGTGCTGCAGCAGCTCGGGGACACCGGCGGCCACCTCACCGAATCATTGAAGATGCTGCTGAGTTTCCCGTTCCCGATGAAGAATCTCGGCCAAGCCATCAAGGGCGACTACATGAACCTGGCGGTCACCGTCGACCTCACCGGCAAGCGGTTGGACTCCAGCTTCCTCACCGGAACCCCGCTGGGCGGGCGCTTCGGGGGCATCGAAGGCGTCCTGGGTGGTTTCGTGCCCGAGACCGCGGGCCAGGGTGGCAATCCGGCGATCGGACCACTGCAGGCGCCCGCCGTGCCTACGCTGCCGATCCCCGGCCTGCCGGCGATCCCCGGACTGCCGGCGATCCCCGGACTGACCGTGCCGCTGACAGAGGGGACGCCACGATGAAGCTCACTCGATTCGTCCGCATCCAGCTCACGATCTTCGGTCTGCTCACCGTGATCGGACTCCTGATCATGGGCGGGACCTACATGCGGGTGCCCGCCGTGTTCGGCATCGGCCGCTACGACATCACCGTGCAACTCGCCGGGACCGGGGGGTTGTACGAGACCTCGAACGTCACCTTTCGCGGGACGAAAGTCGGTGTGGTGAAGCAGGTCCGGCTCACCGAGGAGGGCGTATCGGCGCAGGTCTCCCTCGACAGCGACTACCGTGTGCCGGCCGATGTGCACGCCTGGGTTCGCAGCGTGTCCGCGGTTGGCGAGCAGTACCTGGATCTCGTTCCACCCGAGGGGGATTCGGACGCCGCGCTGGCGGACGGTGACGTCATTCCGGTGCAGCGCACCGGACTTCCGCAGGATGTCGGCGCGCTGCTGGATCAGGCCGACCTGCTGCTGGCCGGGATCGCCGACACCCGGCTGCGCCGCGTGCTCGACGAAGCCTTCCGCGCCTTCAACGGCACGGGCCCGGAGCTGCAGCGATTCATCGATTCCGCAGCCCTGCTCGTGCAGGAGGCCCAGGACAGTGCGGAACCGACGGTGCAGCTGCTCGAACAGTTGGGTCCGCTGCTGGACACCCAGACTCGCTCGGATGCGGCGATCCGTTCGTGGACAAAGGATCTCGCCGCCGTCACCGACCAGCTCCGCGTCCACGATCCCGCCCTGCGCGGCATCCTGCGACACGGTCCCGGCACGATGCAACGAGCAGGAGCGCTGTTCGCCGAGCTGCAGCCCACGCTGCCTATCCTGCTGCGGAACCTGGTGGGTGTCGGCCAGGTCGCGGTGACCTATCACGCGGGGATCGAACAGGTTCTGGTGCTGTATCCCCCACTCGTCGCCGCCTTGATGACGATCATCAGGGGACCGTCCGAATACGGGGCTGCCGTCGATTTCGTGGCGACCGTGGGTGATCCGCCCGCGTGCACCACCGGCTTCCTGCCTCCGGAGCAGTGGCGCGACCCCGGCGACCTCACACCGATCGACACCCCCGACGGCCTGTACTGCAGGATTCCGCAGGACGCGCCCGAGGCGGTACGAGGCATCCGCAACACTCCCTGTGCGGAGTTCCCCGGGGTCCGGGCGCCCACACCGGAGCTGTGCCGCACCGGGTATGAGCCGCTCGGACCCAATCCCGAACCGTTCGGCAAGGCCGAGCCCGCCACCACGGCGCCCGCGAGCTATGGCGCCGCACCCGCGTCCGCGCAGGCCTATGACCCGGCGACCAGGGCATATACCGGCTCGGACGGACGAACGTACCAGGTACGCGATATCGCGCCGGGTGGTTCCGGAACGGTACCCGCCAGCTGGCAAGCGATGCTCGAGGAGCAGCAGCGATGAAATCCGACAATCCCGGTGCCCGTGCGGGCCGCCGCCGTGTCAATCGGGTGGCCGGCCTACGGGTGGCTGCCACGATCACCACTGACGCCGTAGCCGAACCCGATCCGATCGCAGCGCCGTCCGCCGCCGAGCCGCCGGCCGATACCGCCCCGGCCGCCGGCTCGGCGGCGGGGGAACTCACCGTCGACACAGCCGAATCCTCGACGGTGGCCGCCGATTCACGGCTGTCCCGGCTGCGTGCACGCCCGCGCGGGACGGCTCTGCCGGCCGGCGCCGCGTTGTCGCTCGTGCTCGTGGTCGCCGCGATCGCATCGACCGTCGCGCTGTACATCGGCACCCACGGCGACAACGACGGCGACCGCCGCCGCACCGAATACGTCGATACCGCCCGGCAGGCGATTCTCAACCTGACCACGATCCGGGCGGACTCCGCCCAGGCCGACATCGACCGAATCCTGGCCGGCGCCTCGGGCGAGTTCAAAAGCGAGTTCGACGGTCGGCTCGACCCCTTCCGCGAGGTCGTGCAGCAGGCACAGGTCGTCTCGACCGGCGAGATCATCGAGGCGGCATTGGAACACGACGGCGACAGTTCGGCGGTGGTGCTGGTCGCCGCCAAACAGACGGTGACCAACGCCGGTCAGCCGGAAGCGCAGCAGCGCTACTACCGGTTCCGAGTCACCGTGGACCGCACCGACAGCGGGTTGACCATCTCGAAAGTGGAGTTCGTGGCATGAGACTCGATCGCATCCGAAACGCGGCGGCGGTACTGACCCTGGTGGCGGTCGCAGCCGTGATAGTGCTGGGCATCAACGCCTTCCGCTACGTCGATCAACGCGATGACGACCAGCGCAGGCAGGATGCGGTCGACGCGGCGAGCCGGACGGTCACCGCCATGTTCAGCTACGACCACGCCACCGTCGACACCGAACTCCCCAAGGCCGCCGATGGACTCAGCGGCGACTTCCGGTCCGACTACCTCCGGCTCGTCCACGACGCGATAGCCCCGGGGGCCAAGGAGAAGAAGCTCACGGTGAAGGCCACCGTGGTGGCGAGCGGGATCATCTCCGACGACAGCACGCACGCCGTCGTGCTGCTGTTCCTCAACCAGCTCACCACCGGAGCCGACACACCGCAGGGCACGTCGACCGGTAGCAGGGCCCGCGTCTCGCTCGTCGAGGAGGACGGCCGGTGGTTGATCTCGCAGGTGACACCGATCTGACCCACCGATCGCCACTCCCCGAAGGGTTCGCATGACCTGGCAGATTCCCGGACCCGGCTGGCTGTTCTGTCCGGCCGACCGTCCCGAGCGTTTCGAGAAGGCCGCAGCAGCAGCCGATGTCGTCATCCTCGATCTCGAGGACGGCGTCGCCCCCGACGACAAACCCGCCGCGCGTGCGGCACTGCTCCGGACGCCGCTCGACCCGGAGACCACCGTCGTGCGGATCGGTGCCGTGGCCACCGCGGACCACGCACTCGACCTCGCCGCGATCGCCCGGACCGGGTACCGGCGGCTGCTGCTCGCCAAGGCCGAGTCCGCGGACCAATGCGCCGCGCTGACCGGCTACGAGGTCATCGCGCTCGTCGAATCCCCGCTCGGGGCGCTGGCGGTGGAACGAATCCTGTGGGCCGACACCGTGATCGGCGCCATGTGGGGCGCCGAGGATCTGGTCGCCGGGCTCGGCGGGCAGTCGAGCCGGCGACCAGGGGGCGGCTTCCACGACGTCGCCCGGCACGTCCGGTCGGCGACCTTGCTCGCTGCCAAAGCGTGCGGCAAGTTCGCACTCGACGCGGTATTCACCGATATCGGGGATATCGACGGGTTACGTGCCGAGACCGCCGAGATCGCCGCGGTCGGATTCGACGCCAAACCGGCCATCCACCCCAGCCAGGTCGCGGTGATTCGCGCCGCCTACGCGCCGAGCGAAGCCGAATTATCCTGGGCACGGGATGTTCTGGAGCAGGCGCCCGAACATCGCGGTGTGTTCCGGTTCCGCGGCCGCATGGTCGATGGACCCGTGCTGCTGCAGGCCGAGCGGATCGTGAACAGGGCCGCCGCGAGCGCTTGACCGCTGACGCGAGTTCTGTGAGCCGAGGGCGGTGCGGCCGCGGCTGCACCCCCTCGGACGTCTCGCAGGCGACCGCCATGGTCAGCCCGCCCCGTCAGTATCTGGTCGAGCCCTGATCGACCGCCACGTGTGTGGCGGTGATGAGCCGGGAATCGTCACCGGCGAGCCAGGCGACGGTGGCGGCGATGTCCTCCGGCTCGGCGATCCACACCGGCAGGAACGGTGTATTCATGTTCGCCAGGGTGGGATTCGTTTCCAGGGCTCGCCCGATCGCGCCGACCATGTCGCCGGAACCCATCGGGGTGTTGACCGCGCCCGGGTGCACGCTGTTGACCCGAATCGAGTGCTTGCCGAGCTCCGCCGCCAGCGCGCGCGTCATACCGGTGACCGCGTGCTTGCTGGCGGTGTAGTGGACCATGAAGGGCTGCAGCTTGAGCCCGGCCGCCGAGCTGATCAGGATGATGGAGCCGCCGCGGCCACCGTCGATGATCTTCTGCGCGCCCGCCACGACAGTGTTCCAGACACCGATCACGTTGATGTCCAACACATCCCGGAACGATTCGCCGGTGATCTCGTTCCACACCTGCGGCGGGCTGATCCCCGCGTTCGCGACGATGATGTCGAGTCCGCCGCCCAGTTCGGCGATCCCGGTGTCCACGGCGGCCGCCAGCGCCTCCGCATCGCGCACGTCGGCCACCGACGCGACGATCCGCCGTCCCGTGGCCTCGACCAGCCGGACGGTCTCGTCGAGATCCTCCTTGGTGGCCGAGTCGTACGGGACCGACGCCGGCAGCGGTCCGCACAGATCGACCGCGATGATGTCGGCCCCGTCACGCGCCAGCCGGATGGCGTGCGCGCGCCCCTGCCCGCGCGCCGCACCGGTGATGAAGGCAGTCTTCCCTGCCAGTGGTCCGCTCATCTGTCCCCCTCCGGGGTCGTGTGGTTGGCGGGTCGGCGCGTCTCGGCCTCGACCCGATTGGCGGGCAGCTCGATCCCGACCGGGAAGCCTTCCCCGGTTCGGACGACGGTGCGGATCAGGTGCAGCGACGAGATCCGCCACTCACCACCGGTTTTGACGTAGGTTTCGTGGTACCTGCCCGCGCCGCGCAGCTCGTTGCCGTCGGGAAGGGCCAGCCAATCCGCCATCGCCCAGATGCCGGTCGCCGTCGTCGGCGAGGTGAGGGTGATCTCCGGCGTATGGCAGTGATGCACCGTGGCAACCTCGGCCAGGGTTTCCAGCACTCCCGCGACGAAGGCCTCCACACCGTCGAGGGTGAAACTCCGCGCGGGCTCGGCGGCGGTCCCCACCGTGAGGTCCGTGCGGACCGTGACGTCGCTGGTGAAGACCGTCCGCCACCCCGACTCGTCCTTGGTGTCGAGGAAACGGCAGTACCGGGCCTTCAACTCCTTGATGGCCTCTCGCTCGAGCAACTCGGTGAGCGCTGCCGCCGGCTCCGGATGCTGCGACATCTGCCCTGCTTTCCCGACACCCACGGCGAGGTGCGTTGTCGGCGTTGTAGGCGCCGGTGCGGGTGGCTCCGCACGACCCGATACTTGCTTGTCGTGCCAACAGTATCATCAACAGTTGCAGGTGAGGAGCAATCGTTTCCATGCCGAACGCGCGGGGCGCTCAGACGAAGTCGGAGCCGCCGTCCACGTTGACGTTGGCGCCGGTCATGTACGAGTTGCGGCGCGAGGCGAGGAAGGCCGCCACCGCGCCGACCTCCTCGGGCAATCCGGCGCGCGGCAGCTGCGCGGGATGGCCGAAGTGTTCATCGATCGCGTGCATCAACACGTAGGGGTCGGTGCTGTCGATGCCGACCGTCCGCGCCCAGGCCTCGAGGCCGGACGTGACCACGGTGCCGGGCGATACGACGTTGACCAGGATCTCGTCCTTCGCCAGCAGCAGCGACAGATTCTTGGAGATGCTGGCTACCATGGCTTTCGCGGCGGTATAGGCGGCCAGCGACACCGTCTGCCGCTGCGTCGACTGCGCCGAGAAGTTGACGATGCGACCCCAGTCCGCCCGGCGTAGCAGGGGCAGAGCGGCATTGACACTGTGCACGATCGACAGCACACCGTGATCCACCGCGGCATGCCACTGCTCGTCGGTCAACTCCTCGACGGTGCCCTGCACCGCGGGTCCGACGGTGTTGACGAGGGCGTTCAACCGGCCGTCCCACCGGTGGGCGAGATGGTCGAACGCGGCGGCGATCTCGGCGGGAAGGCAGGCATCGGCGACGAGGCCGACCGCATCGGGGCTGCCCGCCGCGGTCAGCACGGCCGCGGCGGCCTCGACGTCGGCCTTCGACCGCCCGATCACCGCCACCCGGGCGCCATCCTCGGCGAGACAACGCGCCGTGGCCAACCCCATCCCCCGGCTGCCGCCGACGACTACCGCTGTCGCACCGTCGAATCCGAGATCCATACCGCTACCGCCTCGAGTGTGATGTGATCCGCACTTTCCCATCGCCGTCTCGCGAAAGCGCGGGAGATTGCGAACTGTTCTTACTACTGTAACTACAACAATAGCCAACGGCGCAACCAACCCGACTTTGTCGGCAAAACGGATTCCTGGCGATGATCGCCCGGTCGTCGCCGCCCCGCATTCCACGGCCGGATCCAGCTCTCCGACTGCACGACAGCGGAATTCGGCGAGAGCGCTGCGGCGACACGGCTGACCACGGTATATACCGTTGCACCCACTGTAATAGAGTGACCGAACCGATTCCGCGCGAAGACCCACCGCACCGTTCGGCGGAATGCCCATCGGTAATAACTACTGTGGTAAGTATCAGGGCAGTTGCGAACAGGATCGAAAAACCTACCGTAGACCCCGAGAAGGTGGCCACAGATGACGAAGAAACCAGCCGCGGACAAGCGCCCCAGGCGTGAGCGGGGGTCTTTGAAGCCCGAGGACATCATCGATGGCGCCTTCGAACTCGCCGCCGACACATCTCTCGATGACCTGAGCATGCCGCAACTGGCCAAACACCTCGATGTCGGCGTCACCAGCATCTACTGGTACTTCCGCAAAAAGGACGAACTGCTCAACGCCATGACCGACCGAGGCTTTCTGGAGTACGAGAATGCCTCGCCGTTCGTCGAGACCGACGATTGGCAGGAAACCCTGCGCAATCACGCGAGCACGATGCGATCGATCTTTCTGAACAACCCGATCCTGATCGACCTGATCCTCATCCGCGCGGAATTGAGCCCGCGCGCAGCACAGGTCGGCGCCGCGCTGACCGAAAAGGTCGTCGCCAACCTCGTCGAAGCGGGGATGTCACTCGACGACGCCGTTGACATCTACTCGGCGATTCAGCTGCACACGCGCGGTTCCATTGTGCTGCAACGGCTCTACGATCGAAACAAAGCGGCCGGCGACGAACGCGGCGCCTATTACGAACAGCTGCAGGTCTTTCCGAAGTCGACTCCGTTGCTGAGCGAGGCGGCGTCGCGAGGCCATCACAGCGGCGCCCCGGACGACCACAACTTCGAGTACGGACTCGACGCGATCCTCGAACGCGCCGCCCGCCTGGTCGGCACGTCGGCCGACCGCGCTCCGTCGAAGAAGGCCGCGGCCCGCCCGGCCAAGAAGTCCACGCCCGCGAAGAAGACGACGACGGCCCGGAAGAGCGCCTCGCCCCGCCGCACCCGCTCGACGGCGTCCAGCGGCGAGTAGCCGATCGGGAGAACGAGCCCGCGATCGCCCGTGGGCTCGGCTCGAGCAGGCGCTATCGAGCGCGCAGCGACCGGTCGATCCCGGCGTCGGCTATGCCCAGGGCGGTTTCGACCAGGGGCCCGAACGAGTCCGGGTCGGCGTGGGGGTCGCGGCTCCAGTGGGTCATCGCCGCGAACACGGCCGCTGCCAGGATCGCGGCGATCGTCGCCGCCTGTAGCGCGGCGTCGGGGGCGGTAAAAGTGGTCGCCCGCAAGTGGTCTTCGATCTCGCGGGCGAACATTCCCTGTACGCGCTGTAGGTACACGGCGGCCTGCTCGTCGGTCAGTTCCGTCGAGCGCAGGCGGGCGAGTTCGCCGACCAGGCGGTGATCGTCGGGGGGAAAGGACTCCATCGCGTACCGGACCGACAGGCTCAAGGGTTCGCTGCGCGGGCGGACCGCCAGCGCGGTCCGGAACCAGCCGACGCGATCCTGGTAGTCGGCGAACAACACCTCTTCCTTGGTGGCGAAGTACCGGTAGAACGAACGTTTGGTGATGCCGACATCGGCCACGATCTCGTCGATGGTGGTGGCTGCGACGCCCTGGTCGGCGAACCGCTTCATCGCCGCCTGGACCACCGCGCGGCGGGTGCGTTCGCGCTTGGAGTCGATCACCGGTTGGCCACGCATGCTCGGATCGTACAAGACATCAAAATGTCACTATTGACTTTCTGGTTTCACGAGAGCCATAGTCGTGGGCATTCGATCTCAGCGGGACGCGGCAACGGCCCGCCGGTCCGACCGGCGGAATCGCCCCGGCCACGGGGCATCCCGGCGCCTTCGCGCCGCCGAGCACCGCTACCGGAAGGATGGACGTGGTGGGCGGTCATGCCGGGGAAACAGCCAGCGGCCCAAGCGAACTCGCACTGACGGAACAAAAGACCTTCTGCGCGATCTGCGAAGCGTCCTGCGGGCTGATCGCCACCGTGGACAACGGGCGGGTGCGGTCCATCCGCCCCGACCCCGAGCATCCGTCCTCGCGCGGGTTCGCATGCTCAAAAGGCGTTCAGTTCCACGAGATCGTGGCCGATCCCGATCGGGTGATCCATCCGATGCGACGCATGCCCGACGGCAATTTCGAGCGGGCGAGCTGGGACGAGGCGCTCGACGACATCGGCGAGCGGCTGCGCGCGATCCAGCGCCGGCACGGCAACGAGTCCATCGGGGTCGCCTTCGGCAATCCGGTCGCCTGGAACTTCGCGGCGGGCTTCGCCATCGCGGGACTCGCCGCCGCGCTGGGCACCAAACATCACTACGCGGCGTCCTCGGTCGATATCAACAACTACTACGCCGCGGACGACATGCTGTACGGCAGCACGATGGTCAGCCCGCTCCCCGACCTCGGTGATACGCACTTCGCGCTCCTGGTCGGCACGAACCCGGTCGTGTCCAAGGGCAGTCTCGTCACCGCGGGGCGCGTCCGCGACCTGCTCGTCGACATCCCGGCCCGCGGCGGCCGGGTCGTGGTGGTCGACCCGCGGCGCACCGAGACGGCCCGGATGTTCGAGCACGTCCCGATCCGGCCGAACGCCGATCCCTGGCTGCTCGGCGCGATGCTGCGAATCCTGTTCGACGACAACAGGATCGATCGGGACGCTATCGCCCGGCAGACCACCGGCATCGAACAACTGCGGGCGATGGCCGCGCGGTTCGACGTGGATCGCGCCGCCCGCGAGGCCGGGATCGAGGCCGGAACCATCCGGAGCCTGGCGCACGCCCTGGCCGACGCGCCGACCGCGTGCGTGCACGGGCGGTGCGGGGCCTCCCTCGGGCAATACTCGACCCTGACCAAGTTCCTGCTTGACGCTCTCGCGATCGTCACCGGCAACCTGGACCGGCGCGGCGGCCTGGTGTTCGGCGAGGCACTGGCCGATCTCAACGCGGTCGGCTCGCGGCAGGGAACTTTCGGGCGCAATCGGTGGAAGTCGCGGGTGCACGGTATCGGCGAACTCAACGACACGACACCGCTGGCCTGCCTCGCGGAGGAAATCACCACTCCGGGGAAAGGGCAGCTGCGCGCGTTGATCGCGATGTCCACGAACCTGGCCGCGACGGCGCCTGACAGCGCGAAAACCGCTGCGGCACTCGATGAACTCGAACTCATGGTCGCGCTCGACCCCTACCTCAGCGAAACCAGCCGCCGCGCGCATTGGATCCTGCCGCCTGCGCTGTGGCTCGAGCGCGAGCAGATGCCGATCTTCACCCAGGCGCAGTCGCTCGTTCCGCACGGGCAGTGGGTGGCGCCGGTGGTGCCGCCGCGCGGTGAAGCGCGCGAGGACGCCTGGATCATCGACCAGATCGCGCGTCGCATCGGTCTGGTGGCGTCGGCGGTTCCCGGAGCCAAGTTCCTTGCCGCACTGGGCATCCGGATTCCGCCGTACCTGATGGTGGATCTGGTGCTGCGCACCGGCAGGCACGGCGACCTGTTCGGATTGCGCAGGTCCGGGCTCAGTCGCAAGAAGCTGCTCGCCACGCAGGGCGCGGTCAAGCTCGCGGACGCGTGCCCGGTCGGCGTGCTGCCGCAGCGGGTGTTCACCACCGACAAGCGCGTTCATCTCGGGCACGACGAGCTCGTCGAAGAGGTCGACAGGCTGGTCGCGGCGGCGATCGACGATCCTCGATATCCACTGCGGCTGTTCAGTATTCGGCAGTTGCGCTCACACAACACCTGGATGCACAACCATGATCGGCTGATGACCGGGCAGCGACGCTGCCACGCCGTGCTCAGCCCCGCGGATGCCGCCGCCCACGGGGTGCACGATCGCGACACGATCACCATCACCTCACCCTGGGGCCGGGTCGCGGTACCGGTCAGGGTCAGCGACGAGGTCATCACCGGCTCGATCGGACTCACCCACGGGTTCGGCCACTCCGGCAGCTGGCGGCGGGCCGTGGCGGCCGGCGGCGCCAACTACAACCTGCTCACGCCCAGCGACATCGACTTCATCGATCAGCCGTCCGGCAACGCCTTCCTGAACGGCATCCCGGTCTCGATAGACGCAACGGACAATCCATGACCTATGTGATCACCCAGAATTGCTGCAACGACGCGACGTGCGCCCAGGTTTGCCCCGTCGGCTGCATCCACCCCACTCCCGGTGAGCCAGGCTACGCGCGCGCGGAGATGCTCTACATCGACCCGGATGCGTGCATCGACTGCGCCGCCTGCGTCGACGCCTGTCCGGTCGACGCGGTGTACGCGCGGGACGAATTGCCGTCGCACCTGGTCGATTTCGCCGATATCAATGCCGGGTACTTCCGTGCCAACCCCACCGCGCATACGCCGATCCCGATTCCGCTCACCCCGATTCGCAAGCCCGAATCCCACCCACTGCGGGTCGCGATCGTCGGCGCCGGACCCACCGGCTTCTACGCCGCGGAGCACCTGCTGCGCACGTCGCCGGTGCCGGTGCGGATCTCGCTGTTCGACCGCCTTCCAACGCCTTTCGGACTCGTGCGGGCCGGGGTGGCTCCCGATCACCCCCACACCAAGTCGGTCACCGACCTGTTCCGCTGGACAGCAGCCGACCAGGATCTCACCGCCTACTACAACGTGGAGATCGGCGAACACCTGAGCCATGCCGACCTGCTGGCCCACCACCACGCCGTCATCTACACGACCGGCGCCCCGCACTCGCGGCGACTCGGGATCCCGGGCGAGGACCTGCCCGGAAGCCATTCGGCCACCGAGTTCGTCGGGTGGTACAACGGCCATCCCGACTTCGCATACCTGCGCCCTGACCTGTCGGGCACGCGCGCGGTTGTGATAGGCAACGGCAATGTCGCCCTGGATGTGGCGCGAATCCTGCTGTGTCCCTTGCCAAGCCTGGCCCGAACCGATATCGCCGACCACGCGTTGACCGGTCTCGCGGGCAGCGAGATCGAGGAGGTCGTGCTGTGCGGGCGGCGGGGTCCGGACGACGCGGCGTTCACGACGCCGGAGATCATGGCGTTCGCACACCTCGAGGGCGTGGAGGTGGTCGTGGATCCCGCCGATCTGCGCGGCTCGAACGCCGAAGGTTTCGCCGCCGAGCTCAAGCGCCGGGCGCTGGCCGATCTGGCAGCCACGAGATCCTCCGGAAAGCGCCTTGTACTGCGGTTCTTCACCTCTCCGGCAGAGATCATCGGCGAGCGACTCGTCGAAGGTGTTCGCCTGGTCGACACTCGGGATCCCGAGGCAGGCTCGGCCACCGTCATGGACACGGGGTTGGTCATTCGCTCGATCGGCTATCGCGGAAAACCGCTGCCGGAATTGCCGTTCGACGAACACACCGGAACCCTGCCCAACGACCACGGAAGAGTCATCGACCCACAGACTCGCACCCCCGTCCCCGCCACTTACACGGCCGGCTGGATCAAACGCGGACCATCCGGAGTGATCGGCACCAACCGGGCGGACGCCGCGGAAACCGTGGCCGCCCTACTGGAGGACTTCGCCGCCCATCGCCTTCCCCCACCGCCGCAGACCGAAACCGACCTGTCGTCACTGCTCCGACAGCGCCAACCAGACCTCGTCGACCGGACGCGCTGGCAGCGCATCGACGAACACGAGATCAGGGGTGGCATCGAAAGTCGCAGGCCCCGAGTAAAACTCACGTCCAACGCGGCGATGCTGAGGGTCGCGGACAGCCGAGGCTGAGTTCCACGGTTCAGCTCTCCGGAGCCAATTGCTGTCGTACACGTTCCACACGGCGCTCGACACCGTCCAGGTGCTTCTGCGCGCGCTGCAGGGTCTCGCGGGCCGAACGCTCGGTGGCGGCGGTGAATCGGTGGCGCTGTTCGGCTTCGGTCAGGTCGGCGCGCAGGGTTTCGATGCGGTCGTCGAGGTCAGCTAGTTCGGCGGCCGCGGTGGCGTGGTCGGACCGGGCCGAAGTGACTGCGGCGTGGGCGGATTCGACTTCGGTGAGCAGCTTCTCGAGTTCGCGTCGCACCGCCGCCTGTGGATCTGGGGCCGGCTTGTCCGCAGGTGCGGAATCGGTGCGCCGACGGGTTCGTGCGCGCGATTCTTCGGTGGGAGACTCAGTGGAATCGGTTGCCGTCTCAGACTTTTCGGCATTCCGGGAGCTGTCTTCAGAGTCCTGCCCGCCGTCATCGGGAACAGATACCAGCGCGGCGGGGCCGAAGCCTTCGTATGTAGCTGCGGCAGTGAGTGTGCCGGCGCGGAGCTCGTCGGCGACCGACTGATCGGCCAGCGCGGCCTGCAGGGTCGCACCGATGTCGCGCAGCACGCTGTCGGTCAGGCGCTGCCCCCGATCCGCCGCCAGCCCGGCTGCCCTGCGGGTGACCGCGCTGACCACTTTCTGCCGCTGCGTCGTTAGCGCGCGCAGTTGCTCGGCGGAGAGGCGCCGCTGGGCATCCCGCAGGGCGTCCCCCACCTGCAGCAGTGCCTGGACGTCGTCGCTCGCCGCACGGGACAGCAGGTTCAACGCCCACGCCGCGACCGTGGGCCGCCGGAGCTTGCCGATGGCGGCGGCCAGGGCCTTGTCCCCGGCGTCGCGGGCCTGCCGCACCCGTTCGGTGCGAGCGGCCACGAACTCGGCTGGTGGGAGACCGTAAAGCTCGGTGACGATCCGGTCGAGCGTCATACCGCCCAAGCCTACGGGGCCACCTCCCATCTGCCCCGCAAGCGGCGGCGCTGCGGTCGGATGCGCCGAAATCCTTCGCGGCGAATCACGTCTGTAGGATCCGAGGAGGAGGAACGGCATGGGAATTACTGCGCAGCAAAGTCGTTCGACGGCATCCACAATCCGTGTTCGCGCTCGCGCGGCGACGATCATAGTTCTCACCTTCGCGGCGGTGGCCGTAGCGACGCTCTCGGCCCTGGCTTTCGCATTCGACAAGCTCACGGACATGGCGACGGATGGCCCCGGCTGGGTCCACGTGAGCTATTCCGAGAGCGATGCCAGGGGAGAGTTGGCGCGGTTGTTCGACATCCATATCCCGGACAACTGGCAGATGGAGGAGTTCAAATCCAGCTGCTACGTGGGGAGTGCGTTGAATACGTGCCGTTATCACGGTTCATTCGCCGGGCCGGCGGACGAATTCGGGATGTACCCTTCGATCTTTCAAGCCCGGCGGGTCGGCTCTTCAGATCCCCAGGGGGCGGAGCCGGTCACCTGTGATGGGCTCGCTGCGAAACATCTCCTTCCAACGCTGATGGCCGGTCTCGACTGCTCCACGCAACAGAGGCTTGTCCTGAGCCAACTCACGTCGGCGGGGGATCTACGGGGTACTGGTTACGTGTTGATCGCCAGCTCTTCCACGACGACTACGGTGCGGCTGAGTATCGGGCTGTGAGCGCTTTCGGCGAATATTCACGCCCCACCGCCGAGCCCGCCGGCCGGTGACTGCCGATCGCGAGCCGGCGGGAGGATGGGCTCCGGGCGACTTCCGAACAGATAGTCCCGGAATGCCACCCGGTATTCGTCCAGTGCCCGTTGGTCGAGAAACCGAGCCTGCGTCGGATCGAACCATTCGTCCGGCGTCGGGCGCCGCGCGATCATGTAGTCGCGGGCTTCGCGCACCCTCCGGCCGTGGGCCGAATCCGTGGCGACGCGTTCTCGTTCCCTCGGGGCCAGCTGCTGCCACTCGCCGGATGGCAGTGTCGCCTCCCAGTTCGATGCGCGCTACCGCTGCACTTGCGTAGGGTGCTGAGAGGTTCCGGCATCACCCAGACACAGGTTCCCGATGTCGGTCTGGTGATGAGGAGGGGCACTATGACGCAGCCGAGTACCGCCGGACGTACCTACGTGGTCACCGGAGCCGCATCCGGAATCGGCGCTGCGACTGTCGCATTGCTGCGTGAGCGCGGGGCCAGGGTGATCGGGTGCGACCTCGACAACGCCGAGGTCCGCGCCGATATCTCGACACCGAGCGGGCGGCATTCACTGGTGGATCAGGTCGGTGCGCTCGGACCGATCGACGCGGTGCTGGCGGTCGCGGGCGGCGGCAGGACCGGCATGCTTGAGACCAACTACTTCGGGACCATAGCGACTTTGGCGGGCCTGCGGCCGCTGCTGGCACAGAGTGACGCACCACGAGCGGTGGCTGTGTCGTCGACTTCCTCGCTCGAACCCGCGGACGAGCGGCTCATGCAGGCATGTCTCGACGGCGACGAGGCCGGTGCGGTCGCTTATCTGGCGAACAATCCGGCTGCCGGTGGCGCGACCGCCGGCTACGGGACCGCCAAGCGGGCCCTGAACCGCTGGGTGCGCAACGTTGCTTCGACAGAGCTGTGGGCGGGAGCGGGCATAGCGCTCAATGCCGTCGCCTCCGGAGTTGTCGATACTCCCGCGGCAGCTTGGATCTTCGCGGACGATACCGTGCGTGAGGCCGTCGAAACCGCTGCGCCGCAACCGTTCGGAGGGTTTCCGGGCCGTCCGGAGTGGGTTGCCGAACTGATCTGCTGGCTCGCCGGTGAGGAGAATCGTTTCGTCACGGGCCAGGTCGTATTCGCCGACGGCGGTTCGGAAGCCGCGTTGCTCGGCGACCATCATTGGCGGTAGTCCGAGGTTCCGATTCTGTCCATGAGGAGATGGCTGGACAGAAGCCAAACAGCGAGGGCGTTTCGGGGCATCAAGTCGTTTCGGCCCCGGCGACGTCGGGATGCGCTCGCGCCTACCGCTCGGCGTCGTGCGCATCACCCCGGCTGCCGACAGCACTGAGCTGTGCGCCCGACGGCTGCAACACGTTGACGCACATGCGAGCGCAGTCGGCGGCGAGGTCCGCGGCCGTCGCGGTGATGGTCCCGGCCAGCCATCCCTCGATGACCTGATTGACGCCACCCGCTACGAAAACGCTTGCGCGCCGCAGCTGTTCGGGATCCGGGAGGGGTTCGAGGGCGGTGGGCGCGTAGTTGACGACCAACTCGGCGACGGTGTCGATCGCGTCGTGGCGGCGTTGCGCGAGTTCACTCACCGCGTGCGGATCGCTCGCGATGATGCGGTGCAGCCGCGGGTTGTCGGCGATGGTCTCCAGGAACGCCTGGAGTGCGGCGCCGAGCCGCGCCTCCGCCGACCCGACGCTGGCGAGTCCGGCCTGAACCATCGCGGCCAGGAGTTGGTCGCGGACCTCGTCCGCTATCGCGACGAGGATTTCGTCGCTGTTGGCGAAGTGTTCGTAGAAGTACCGCGTCGTGAGTCCAGCGGCCTTGCACACTCCCCGCACGGTGACCGCGGCGATGCCCGAGTCTCCCCAGAGCTCGGTCCCGGCTGCGAGCAGGCGGACTCGGCGGCTCGCGCTGCGTTCGGCGGCGCTGATGCCGCCGTAGGTGCGGGGCTCTTCGGTCATTGACAGCAGTGTAACCGGCTCTTATCTTCTGATGACGACCGTAATCAGATTACGGCCGTTGTCAGATGATTCAAGGGAGAATCACGATGCCCACGACACAGTCCGGCCGGGCCCCGAGCCCGTATCAGCAGGTCACCGCTCCCCTGCTCGAGGAGCACGACTACCGGGTCACGCAGATCGACGGCGTGCTGCCGCGCGATTTGACCGGAACGCTGTACCGCATCGGACCCGGGAAGCACCAGGTCGGCCGCACGCTGCTGCACAACATCTTCGACGGCGACGGCATGATCTCCCAGTTCATCCTCGACGGCAGCTCGGTGCGGTTCCGCAACCGATACGTGCGCACGCGGCACTTCCGGCACGGCCAGCGGTCCGACACGATCCGGTTCCGCGGGGTCGGCGGTCAGATACCGGGCGGCTTCTTCGCGAATGTCGGCCGACTGCCGGAGAACGTGGCGAACACGAACATCGTCAACTTCGGCAACGAGCTGCTCGCGCTGTGGGAGATCGGCAACCCGTACCGGATCGATCCCGAATCCCTGGACACGCTCGGCAGCACCGACTTCGGCGGCCGGCTCGGATATCTCGGCGCGTTCTCCGCGCACCCGAAGTGGGATCCGGTCACCGGCGATATGTACAACTTCGGCCTCGAACTGCTGCCGACACCGCGCATACGCACCTACCGGATCGATCGCGCCGGACGGTTGCGTGCCCTCGCGACCGTGCCGATGCTCGATCTGCCGTGGAACCACGATTTCGCGCTGACCCAGAAGTACATGGTGTTCGTGCTGGATCCGATCATGCCCAATATCGGCAAGATCGCGCTGTCCATGACCTCGTTCGTCGATTCGCTGGAGTTCAAGCGCGGCAAGGGAACCCGCTTCGTCCTGGTGCCCAAGAACGGTGGTCCCGTGCGGATCGTGGAGCACGAGGCGCTGCTGCACGTCCACTTCACGAACGCCTACGACGACGGTGACGACGTCGTGGTCGAGTTGCCGCGGCTCGAAACCGACTGGGACAAACTGCGGAACATGACCGGCACGGTCAATCGGACCGATCGGGGTAACCCGGAGTACCCGGATTCCACGCTGGTGCAGTACCGAATCACCAAGGCGGGCCGCATCATCGAGAACCAGATCTCGGATCGCTCGGGCGAGTTCCCGCAGTTCGACTGGCGGCGCGGGACCCGCAAGCACCGATACACCTACTTCGCCGGAAAGGGCGGGCCCGCACGGCTTTTCAACTCCGTGGTCAAGGTCGACACCGAGACCGGCAGGACGACCGGCTGCGATCTCGGGCCCAGTTCGGTCGGCGAACCGTTGTTCGTTCCACGTAGCCGCGACGCCGCCGAAGACGACGGGTGGCTGTTGGCTCTCAATCACCAGCTGGACGAGGATCGATCCCAGCTGGCGGTCCTCGACGCACAGGATCTCGAACGGGGGCCGCTGGCCACCGCCTGGCTCGAACACCATGTGCCCTGGGGGTTCCACGGCACGTTCAACCGCCGGATCGCCGCGCCGGAGGAGCCGGTCCCGGAACAGGTGCCCGTGAGCGAATAAGCGACGTGAACCCGGGCTCTGCAAGTCCGGGTCACCGACGGCTTCCCGGGCATCCCTCGCCTGCGCGACTCAGCATGCCGCCGACCACCGCGACGGTGCGTGGGGCTCGCCTTCACCCGCCAGATGCCGGACCCGGTCGCGTCGCACCGAGTGAACGCCTTTGTCAGCGTATGACTTCGACAAGTGCGATCCACGAGATGGCGAGAGCCGAGATCACGGTGACGATGGTGCCGACCGCGGTCAGCGCCAGGCCGGCCGAATGCTCGGCCATCAATGCCACACCCGCACCGGCGTAGAAGACGATCGGGACGAATCCGAGCCCGCTCTTGGCGAACCGGGCCCGGTTTTCGGGGGCGCGATCGCGCAGGATCGCCGCGGTCGAATGAACCTGAAACCAGGTGGTCAGCACCGTGATTCCCACAATCACGAGGCCGTACCACCGCGGCTCCACCGTCGGGATCAGCCCGACGCAGGAGACGACGAGCGCGAGGACGAGCGACGCCATCGCCGCCCCGACCCGGGCGACGAGCGTGCTGGACTTGATGATCTCGCGGATGTTCACGCTCGCGGCGACGATCACCAGCCCCGCGAGCGCGGCGGTCGCCCCGACCATCGCGGAGTTGAACGCCGACCATGCTTCCACCTGGTCCATGCACGGATGCTATCGACTGATCGGGCGGGCGCCCGGCGCGATCGACGGTGTGTCCGATGCGACCGGCAATGGGACTGCGACGAATGCCGTGCGCGCGACCGCCGACCGATATACGCAATCTCCCGTGCTCAGCGCCCCCAGCCCCTATCCTTCCAATTCAGAGACTATCCAGTCTCACAATTGCCGGGTGGGGAGCGCTCCGGCTGAGGGAAGGCACGGCCCATGGGATCTCGCGTTCGGGGAATCGCCGAGCCCGGGTCCGGTGCGTGCGTCACGACGTGCGGACGCGACCGCGCGCCGATTCGATAGGAAACAGCGAAGAACGATGATGTTCAACGAATTACAACGCGCGGCTCTCTCGACCATGACCGCCGCGATCCTGCTAGGCGCTACCGCGACGGTGGCGACCGCGGAACCCGCGGGGCCGACGGCGGACACGGCCCAGCAGGTCTGCGCCGAGCCCGCACCGGACCGCATCACCGAAAGAGGTGATCCCGCGGCCGCGGGGTTCGATCCGGCGGCGCTGGAGGCGGCGATGAACTTCGGCGCCGCCAAAGGCGCGGTGGCACTGCAGGTTTACCGCCACGGGTGCCTGATCAGCGATCGGACCGGCATGTGGAATCTGCCGATGCCGCTGGCCAGCGGCAGCAAGGGCGTCCTGTCGACCGCGGTGGGAAGGGCCATCACGCTCGGGCTGTTCGGCCTGGACGATCCGATCGGAACGTTCTTTCCCCGGGCAGATCCCGCGCACGCGCACATCACCGTGCGCCAGATCCTCACGCAGACATCCGGCCTGCATTTCAGCTGGGCCAACGACATCGCCGGCTACTACAACGATCCCGTGCGGCAGAGCCTTGATCTGCCGGTCGACTACGCCGCCGGCACGAAATTCCAGTACGCGCAAGGCATTCTGACCGTGCTGGCCGAGATCGTCGAGATCACCAGTGGCACTGACTTTCAGGACTTCGTGCAGCGCGAACTGATGGACCCCCTCGGCATCAAACGCCAGAACTGGGTCTGGCTGCGGGACCGCTCGGGGAACACGCTCGTCTCCGGCGGTCTGGCCATGCGCCCGGACGACTTCGCGCGCTACGGCCGGCTGATGCTGCAGAACGGCCGGTGGCAGGGCCGCACTCTCCTCGATGCCGATTACGTGCGCCAGGCCGCGGAGCCCACCGCGGCCAACGGCGGATACGGGTTCCTGCTGTGGACCAATGCCGGTGACAGCCACTGGGGTTCGTTCGCCGGTCCACGCTCCACCGTGCACGAACGCCCCATCCTGCCCGGGTCGCCGCGCGACAGCTATGCGTTCTCGGGCGCTCTCGGTCAGGTGGCGGTCGTGGTACCGAGTCTGGACATGGTCATCGTGCGGCACGGGGTACCCGTCCGGATCGATCCGAACGACCTGGGCGCCAACCTCACCGGCACCGGCAACCCCGACAATCAGGAACTCATCCGTCGCATCACGGCGGCGGTGACCGACGGTCCGGTCGTCGAGGCCGACGACCCCTACCGGTACAACGACAGCACCGGTCCCCTCGTGACCAGCGTCGAAGATCTCGCGTACTGGGCGGATCCGCAGAACGTGATCGGGACCGTCCTCGGTGCGGGTGCGTACGCGGGCGACTGCAACATTCTGTGGTGCAACGGCACGGTGGTGCCGGTGGATGTCTTCCGCTGGCTGCTCGACGCGATCGGTCAGCTCGGCGCGGCGGCGGTGGGGCTGGGTATCGGCCCGCGCTGATACCGAGGTTTCCGGTTTCCCCGATAGGCTTGCGACGAATCGGGCCGGGGGCTCGGAACTGAATCGCGTTAGGTCGGGCATGGTGACAGAAAACGCTGCTGGAGAACCGGTTTCGCTCACTGATGCCAGTAGGGAGCCTTCGGCGCGGACACTCCGCAAGCAGCGAATCGTCTGGATACTCGCCGTGCTGATACTGCTCGGAGCGGGATGCGCCGCGGTCGCGGTGGACACATCGCGCTTCTATCGACTCGCAGCCGTTCTTCCATGGGTATGGCTGACCTCGTGGACGGCCGCGTTCGCTCTCCTCGGAGTCTTCGCATCCCGGCTGGCTCGCAAGCGCGCGAGGTTGTTGAAGACCGTCTCCCTCTGCTTTTGCCTTCTGACATTTCCGGTGTGGTGGCTCGGGCTGACCTCATCGGATTCGAGCAAGGCCACCGACCCTCGCGTCGCGGCCGTCCAGCCCAGTCCCGACGGTCGCCTGCACGCAATCAGCGAAACCTACTACAACATCATCGACCACTCCTGCCGAGTCTGGCTTCGCGAGGCCGACGGCTATTTCGCCCGCCGAATCCTGATCTGGCAGATGACCGAATCCGGCTGCCCCCGTGTCTGGTTCCCCAGTGACACCACCATCAGCGTCGACCCCCGCAACGGTGAGCCGATTCAAACCTCCACGTTCGACCGGGACCGCATGCGGGTGACGGAAACGACCCTGACGCCCCGCTGAGGGTCCGAGCAACGATCGTGCACAACCACGAACCCGCTGGCTACGACTGCCCTTTCTGCTTTCTCCTCGCCGGCGGGGAGACCCCGCTCAACAGCCCCCGCGACATCGTGTTGCGCAGCGACCACGCGACCGCGTTCACGACCGCCCGGTGGTGGCCGAACAACCGTGGTCATGTGCTGGTCATTCCGAACGCTCATCACGAGAACCTCTACGACCTGCCGCCGCAGTACGGCCATGCCGTTCACGACGTGGTGCGCGAGGTCGCCATCGCGATGCGGGCGACCTACGACTGCGGCGGGGTGTCCACGCGCCAGCACAACGAACCGGCCGGCAACCAGGATGTCTGGCACTACCACGTCCATGTCTTCCCGCGGTACGACGGCGACGACCTGTACGGGTCTCGCCCGTTGCCGGGTTACGTGGCGGGTGAGGAGCGTTGGGTCTACAGCGACAGGCTGCGAGGCTATTTCGCTCGGGCAGCGCGTGATCGGCGATCTACCGTGCCACCGGCCGCCGCAGATGCCGACTGACGTCACCTACAAGATCGAAGGTGAAGCGCCGCTCGGTGAACCGCCACTGCGAATCCCGGCGTTCGAACCTGTCTTCATACCGTCCGGCGACGATGGGCTGTAGCGAAACCTCCTCCGCCGCTTGCAATACCGTCACATACGACTGCGAGGACGCGGTCCCCGCTTCCTCATCCACTTCGAGGATCACATTGGTCGTGAGGTGTTTGGTCTTCGGTGTGCCGTCGTCGTAGACGATCACCGAAGCCCGGAACATGTCCTCGATCGCCTTGCGGCCCTTGAGCTCTCCGCCGCCTCCGAAGAAGGAGGCGTCGGCGAGCAACTCCCCCAACCCCGTGAAGTCGCCGCGATCCACGAGGTCGGCGTAGCGATAAATCAGGTTCTCCAACGTGCGATAGCTCGACATGGAAGCACGCTACCGCCGGGCGTCACTGCGTAATGCGGCAGTTCTCGAACTCGCTGCCGTCACGAATTCCCGCTTGGCAAAGGCGCAATCAGCGGTTGTCCCTGAACCGAACATGCGCGGCGAACGCCCGCGAAGCCGCTTCGGCAATACATCGGTCAGCGCTCGGCCTGGGATTTGATGTTCTCCAGGGTCTGGCGCATTCCCGCCCGCATGCTCGCGGTGAATGCCTCTGTCCCGCCGGGGTAGTTCTCGGTGAACTGCTTGGACAGGGGCGAAACGCCTTCCGGGGTATCGCGTCGCTGGGTGAGGCGGGTGGCATTGGCCCCTGCCCGCTCGAGCGCGTACGACCAGATGACCCAGTTCTCTTCGATTCGGAAGGCGAGTTCCTGCTGATCCGCGTAGCGGACGACTTCACCGTGGGTCACCCAGTCGAAGCCGCCTTCGGTATTGAGGCTGGTGAACTGCGCACCGAGTTCCACCTGATCGAAGCCCTTGCGCAGCCGCGTCGAACTCACCTGGGGACTCCAGTCCGCCATCCGGCGTACGTCTTTGACCAGTTCCCAGACCTGCTCGAGCGGGGCGCCGATCTCGATGTCGTCCTCCAGCAGCGGCGCGGCGTACGACTCCGGGGCGGCGGACGGCGACTGATCTGACATGTCGGACTCCTGAACTATGCGATCGAACGGTCGTAAACGTCTCGTCTCGAACGTAGCGGAGGTCGAGTATTTACGTCCAGTCGGTCGTATAAAATCGCCCGATGGTCTCTTCCGTTGACGGTCGGCGCGCCCGCGGCGACGCGACGCGCCGCACCGCCGCGCGCAAGGCCGCCGAGATCGCCACCACGCACGGCCTCGACGCGATCACCGTGGGCGCGCTCGCCACCGCGACGGGACTGAGCAAGAGCGGCATCATGACCGTGTTCGCCACCCGCGAGGCGATCCAGGTCGCGGCCGTCGCCGAGGCGCGCCGCATCTACCAGGAAACCGTCATCGCCCCGGTCTGGGGCGAGGAGCCGGGCGAACGCCGGCTTCGCGCCCTGGTCGACTCCTGGGTCGCGTACCTGCTCGACGGCGTGTTCCCCGGCGGCTGTTTCGTAGCCGCGACCTCGGTCGAGTACGGCCACCGCCGGGGGCCGGTCGCGGACGCGGTGCGCCGGCTCAAACGGGAATGGCTCGAACTGCTCGAATCCGAGTTCGCCGCGGCGGGTTCGGCGAATCCGTCCGCGGACGCCTTCAAGTTCGACGCACTGCTCACCGCGGGCAATGTCCGCCGCGAGTTGTTCGGCGATGATCGAGAACTCGACACCGCGCGCGCACTCGCCCTGGAGATTCTCGAGTAGGGGCGATCACCACCCAAGGCCGGCACCCCTAGCTGTTCGGCCGAAGATGTTCCAGGACAAGGCCGCGCACAGGTTCCACGTCGGCCAGCAGACCGTGCCCGGCACAGGGGAGGACTACCGTTTGGGCCCCGGCACGCCGCGCGGCTTCCTCGGCCACCACCGAATCGTGCACTTGGCTCGCCCCGGCCAGTGCGACCAAGGTCGGGACCGGCAGCTGGATCTGCCCCTCCGGCGGATCCGGATAGACGATCGGCGAGGCCGGGAAGTGCGCGGCTCCGTGTGCAAGCAGATCGAAATAGGCCTCCACATGCGCCGGTCCACTGCCGGGCCCGTCCGGTGCCAGCACCGCGCGGGCGGCCTCGAATGTGGGGTGCGGGTTGCGGTTTCGGCCCAGTTCCTCGAATTCGGCGCTGAGCCCGGCGAAGACCATCGGCGGATCGAGCAGGACCAGCCGCCGGACCCGTTCGGGATGCGCGAGCGTGAAACGGAACGCGAGGTGTCCGCCCAGGGACTGGCCACACAGGTCGGCCGCGGTCAGCCCGAGAAGATCGAACGTCTCGGCCAGCCAGTCCACGAGATCGTCCATGCTCGTCAAGGCCGCGCCGGTATGCCGACTGCGGCCCGGCTCGCCGATGATGTCCACGGCCCGCACGCGATGTTCCTCGGCCAGCGCGCCGACGACCGGGTACCACATCGCGGACGTGCCGCCGTATCCGTGCAGCACGACCAGCGACCGCGCCTCGGCCGGACCGGCGGAGGTGACCCGCGTCGTTCCATATCGGCCCGGAAGATCTACGGTCTCGACCGGTACCGGCCACTGGGCCAGCACCGCGTCATAGGCCTCGAAATACGTTGCTTCCAGCTCGGGCGTGGCGAATGTGCGCATCGCGCCTCCTTTGCAAGTCAGATGTATTATGTCAAACGTATGGAAACGTAGGAAGGGTTCGAGTGCCGAAACAGGTCGACCATCGCGAACGGCGCGAAACCATCGCGCGCGCACTGTGGCGAGTAGTCGAACAACAGGGTTGGGCCCGCGCGACGATGCGTGAGGTCGCCCATGAGGCCGATGCCTCCCTGGGACAGGTCCAGCACTATTTCCGTTCTCGGACAGCGATGCTCGTATTCGCGATGCAATTCGCTGCCGAGCAGACCGCACAGCGAGTTGTCCGGGGCCTCGACCGACTCGACACGCCTCCGCACCCGCGAGACGTACTGCGCGTGACGCTCACGGAGATGCTCCCCCTGCACCCTGACGCCCGCGCCACCAGCCGAATGAGCGCTGCCTACACGCTCGAGGCGCTGCACGACCCGGAGCTGCACGAGCAGGCGCGCCTCGGTCTCCATGACGGCAGAGCACTCACCGAACGCCTCATCAGGCAGGCGATCGCGGACGGCCACCTTCCCCCGGATCGTGACCCGGCGATCGAGACGAACCTCCTGCTCGCACTGACCGGCTTCACCCCGCTGCTCGAGTTCGACGTCATCGATCCCCCAGCCGCACTGGCGGCCATCGACTACTACCTAGACCGACTCTTCGATCACACCTGAGCCTCGCAAAGTCACCATGCCCGAGCAGGGTCTAGCGTGGAGCCGTGGCCATGGCACGGGTCAGCGGTCTGGAGATCGCCTACGACCGGGTTGGCGAGGGGCCGCCCGTGGTGCTCCTGCACAGCGCCGGGGACGACGCCCGCATCTGGTTGCCGCAAATCGACGGGCTGTCAACCGAGTTCACCGTGGTTACCTGGGACGAGCCCGGGGCGGGGCGTTCATCCGATGTCCCCGAGCCGTTCGGCCTCGAGGATTACGCGTGTTGCCTCGCCGGGGTCCTGGACTCGCTGCAGCTGGGCCCGGCGCACATCGCCGGAATCTCCTGGGGCGGCACCGTCGCCTTGGAGTTCTACGGTCACCGTCCCGACCTGGTGCGGACGTTGGTCCTCGTCGACACCTACGCGGGCTGGAAGGGCTCCTTGCCCGCTGAGGAGGTACGAGCGCGCGTCGAAGCTACGCGTCAGCTGCTGGCCGCGCCGCGCGGTGAGCTCGATCCGACCCTGTCCGGACTGTTCGCCGGCGAGCCGCCCGCCGCGTACCGACCTCTGCTGCGCGCGATGGCAGCCGAACTACGCCCGGAGACCATGCGCAAGCAGCTGGCTCTGATGGCCGAGACCGACCAGCGAAGTCTGCTGCCCACCGTGTCGGTGCCCACCCTGTTGCTGTGGGGCGAAAAGGATGTGCGCTCACCACTGGCGGTCGCACGGCAGTTCCAGGACGGGATCCCGCATGCCGAGTTGGTTGTGATTCCCGGCGCGGGACACCTCAGCAACCTGGAACGGCCCGAAGAGTTCAACCGCGCCTTGTGCGTTTTCTGTCACGCCCACTCCTGATCCGCAGTTCGTAGAAAACGCGCTCGTCGTTGTGCGCGGGACTCGGCACATATGGATCGTTTGAGGCAGTCGGTATCCCCGCTCCCGATCCCGTCCTTCGCTTGAACCTATTGCGCCCGGCGGACTTACATCCAACGCCTCGGCCGCATAGAGCGGCACACGACCAATCGCTGCCGCAAGCGACAGACATGATGATTCAATCGCTCGATGCGTGGTGACGAGATCGTCGGTCAGTGGAGTGTGGACGCCGGGTATCACAGCTCGACCGAGGACGAGCAGTTCGTCTTCTGGGACGATGGCGTGGGATTGGTTGAGTACTCGCGGCCGGGGGCGAGCGACTGTGTGCTTTTCCGGTGGGCGCGGGTGGCTATTCGGACCGTGCGGCTCGAGCCGTATCGACGGGTGCAGCGGGATAGCGATGGGGTCGTGGATGACGTTGTGCCCGAGGCGGTCGAGATCGGCTATCGGATCGCGCGGGAGAAGCGGCCGCTGATCGGTGAGGTGCTGCCGGTGCTGTACCTGCCGGCTCCGTTCGCGGTGACTCCGGACGGTGGATACGGGTTGATCACCCGGGAGCCGGCGGTGCATTTCACGAAAATGCGGCGGGCGAGTTCGTAATTCGAGGTGCGAGTGTGATGACAAGCGTGAACGTTTTGTGAGCTAACTAATCCGCTACCATCGGGCTCCGTGGCTGACATTGGGGTGCGGGCGGAGCGACGGTCCATCGACGAGTCCGAGCGCGACCCCGAACAGCCAGGCAGACAACGAGACTGGGCCCGTCTCGTCGCCATGGTCGCCGGTCTGTTTGCGGTGTTGCTGGCGATCGTCGTGCCTTTTCTTCCGGTTCGCATGGATGCCGCATCCATCTCATGGCCACAGGACGGCGTGCTGAACAGTGTTGCGGCGCCGCTGGTTTCCTACGCGCCCACCTCGATGTCCGCGCAGATTCCTTGCGCGGCATTGACGACACTCGCCGCTGACGGCGGTGTGGCCGTGTCTACTATTCCGCGACAGTCAGCGGATATGGAGAGATACGGATTCGTCGTCAAAGTCGTGCCCGACGCCGCCGATCGGGGCGGCAGAGTCGACGTTGTCTCCCGCGGCACACTGCTCTGGTCGGGAGGCTTGGAATCAGTTCGCGACCGCGACTGCGAACTGGCGGTGGAGCTTTCGACTACCCGAGCCGCGGTGTCGGTAGCCGGCATCGACGGTCCGGGTGCGGACGTCGGCTCCGACATACGGCCGCAGGTCGTCGGTGTGTTCACCGATCTGACCGGTGCGGTGCCCGGCGGAATGCTCGTGAACGTCGATGTCGACGCCCGCTATTCCACCTCGCCGACGCCGCTGAAGTTGACGGTGATCGTCCTGTGCGTGCTCGCGACAGTGACCTCGCTGGTGGCGCTGCATCGTCTGGATCGCCGCGACGGCCGATCCGCGCGGCGTTTCCTGCCCACACGGTGGTGGCGGCTTCGACTTACCGATTGGGTCGTGTTCGCAGTCCTGTTGGTGTGGCACTTCATCGGCGCGAACACCTCCGATGACGGGTACATCCTCGGGATGGCCCGG
Organism: Nocardia sp. NPDC055321; assembly: GCF_053645575.1. Classification (NCBI taxonomy): domain Bacteria; kingdom Bacillati; phylum Actinomycetota; class Actinomycetes; order Mycobacteriales; family Nocardiaceae; genus Nocardia; species Nocardia sp. NPDC055321. The sequence goes on along the minus strand of NZ_JBSHMS010000033.1, from coordinate 38,449 downwards.
GACTCACAGAGCTCGGGCTACATGTCGAACTACTACCGGTGGTTCGGGGTGGACGAGGGCCCGTTCTACACCCCGTACACCGACGTGATCGCGTGGATGTCCGATATCTCGGCGGTGAGTCCCTGGGTGCGGCTGCCCACCCTGGCCGCCGCGGTGATCACCTGGTGGGTCATCAGCCGCGAAGTCCTTCCCCGCCTGGGCGTCGCCGTCCGCAGCGGCAGGATCGTCGGTTGGACGAGTGCGTTGGTGTTCCTGGCCTTCTGGCTGCCCTACAACAACGGTTTGCGCGCAGAACCTTTCGTCGCGCTGGGCGTCATGCTCACCTGGGTATCGGTCGAACGAGCCATCGCCACCCGGCGGTTGCTCCCGGCGGCGACGGCCATCATCATCGCAGCGCTGACGCTGACCGCCGCTCCATCCGGGTTGATATGCCTCGGAGCGCTGGTCGCGGGGGCGCGGACCGTCACGGCGCTGATCACACGGCGTGCGAAGATCGTCGGCTATCTGTCGCAGCTGCTACCGCTACTGGCCTCGGGGCTGGTTGTGCTGACCGTGATCTTCGCTGATCGAACCCTGGCCGGCGTCCTCGAAATGTCCCGCGTGCACGGGCAGATCAAGCCCGGCGAGTCATGGTTCTTCGAGTTCCTGCGATACCAATATCTGTTGCAGCTCAACGCCGATGGGTGGCTGACCAGGCGCTTCGGCATGTTCATGATGCTCCTGAGTCTGGTCGTGTGCGTGGTGACCATGCTGCGCCGTGGTGGTCACATCCCCGGGACAGCGGTAGGCCCCTCGCGGCGGATCATCGGAATCACCTTCGCCGCCATGGCGCTGATGATGTTCTCCCCCACCAAATGGACACACCAGTTCGGCGTGTTCGCGGGTCTGGCCACCTGTGTGGCCGCGCTCACCGCCGTCGCCGTCAGCTCCCGCGTCATGCGGCCGCTGCGTAATCGCGCACTGTTCGCGGCCGCCCTGTTCTTCGCACTGGCGCTGACTTTCGTTGGCATCAACGGCTATTGGTATGTCTCGGCGTGGGGAATTCCGTGGTGGGACAAGCCGCCGACGATCGCCGGAACCGGATTGTCGACCGGCGCGGCGGGTTTGGCGGTGCTGGCGCTGATCGCTGCCGCCTGGTTCCACATCCAGCCGCAGTCCCGGCTCGCGCCCGACTCGATTCTGGACCGGCTGGCCCGGATCCCGGTGCTCGCGGTCGCCGCCGCGGCAATGGTGATCTTCCTGGTCGGGTCGTTCGTCAAAGCGGCGGTGGCACAGTACCCCTCGTACTCCGTGGCGAGTTCGAACCTGTCCGCGGCGTTCTCCCGGGGCTGCGGAATGGCCGACGACGTGCTGGTGGAGACCGATCCCAACGCCGCGATGCTGCGCCCGATCTCCGGTGACGTGAGCGCGGGGCTCGCCGGTGTCGGATCGTCGGGCTTCAGCCCGAACGGGGTGGCCCCCGTGCTGACCTCCGACGAAGTCGAATCCACTACCGGCCAAGCGAACTCGGTCTCCGACGACCAGGACAAACTGCGCGATGCGGCGAAATCCGCGGGCTCGGGTTCGGACACGTCACGGGGCAGCGGGGTCAACGGAAGCAGCGTTCCGCTGCCGTTCGGACTGGATCCGGCAACCACGCCCGTGCTCGGTAGCTACCGGGACAGCGAGCAAGCTCCTGCCACGCTGACGACGGACTGGTACAGCCTGCCCGCCGCGATCAACGGAAGTCGTGGCCAGATCATCGCGATCGCCGTCGCCGGCCGCATCCGTTCCGTCGACGCCGACGGTATCGAGCATCCCGGTCAGAACCTCCACCTCGAATACGGCAGCACCGGGCTCGACGGCGCCGTCACGTCCGTGGGACAGGTCCTGCCGATCGATATCGGTCCGTCACCGCTGTGGCGGAACCTGCGGGTGCCGCTCGACCAGCTGCCTTCCGAGGCCGACGTGGTCCGGATCATCGCCGACGACAAGGATCTCGGCAAGGACCAATGGCTCGCCATCACACCGCCCCGGGTTCCGCAGACAACCACGCTGAACAACCTCGTCGGCCCGGACGCTCCCGTGCTGCTGGACTGGGCGGTCGGGCTCCACTTCCCCTGCCAGAACCTGGTTCCCACACGTGCGGGCGTCGCCGGTCTCCCCGAGTACCGAATACTGCCCGACCGCAACGGCGCGACCATCACCAACCTCTGGCAGGGCCACGACGGCGGCGGACCGCTCGGCTGGACCCAACTGCTGTTCACCTCCCGCGCGCTGCCGTCGTATCTGAACAACGACTGGGATAGAGACTGGGGCTCGATCGAGCGGTACCTCCCCCTCGACCCCAACGCCCGGCCCGCACAGGTCTCGGTCGAAGGTGTTCAGCGCTCGGGCATGTGGACACCCGGCCACATCATCACCTCGTATTGACGGCTTCGTGCCGTCAATAGGCCTGCACGGCAGGAGGGCTGTGCGGCAGTCGGCGTCGGCCGATTCGCCGCGTGGTCGCTCCGCCTATCGGGATAGCGTGATTCATGATTGCGGTCAGCCCGGACTTGATTCGGTCACAGCCGATAGGCTGGCCGCGAGCGGGCCGGGGAGGGCCTGCCGCACAGGGAGGGTTCGATGTCGAAAGAGGCTGCTGGAGAAAAGTCTTGGCCTACCAAGCCGGTTTCCGAGCCTGCGGCTTGGCCACTTGGCCGACGGCGCGTCATCTGGGTTCTCGCCATGCTCGTGTTACTCGGGGCGGGAATCGGTGCCGCTCCGTTCACGGGTTCGGATCGGTACTACCGGCTCGAGCTCCTGCACCCATGGTTCTCGCTGGTGTGCTGGACGGCCGCGTGGGCTGTTCTCGTGGGTTACGCACCCCGGCTGGCCTTCAATCGCAAGCTGCTGTGGAAGACCCTCGCCACGATCCTCGGCCTTTTCATGTTGGCCGCGTGGCTTCTGGTGCTGTTCCTCTTCGCGGTGTTCGGCGGTGACAGCCGAGTCGCGACCGTCTACCCCGGCCCCGACCGCCGTGTGCACGCTGTCACCGAGACCTTCACCAACATGATCGACCCGTCCTGCCGGGTCTGGCTTCGCGAGCCCGGCATCCTGTTCGGCCGCCAGGTCCTGATCTGGGAGAAGGTCGAGTCCGTCTGTCCGCGTGTGTCGTTCCCCGACAGCACTACCATCAGCCTCTCGTTCGGCGATGACACGCCGCCGCTGACCACCACGTTCGACCCGGATCGTATGCGGGTGACCGGTGTTTCTCTGCTCCGCTGAAGGTACCGCGGAGCACACAGGATCTCCACCAATCGACCGACCGATCCGCACATCTGGTTCCTAGGCTCGAAGATCGATCCTGATCGTGGGTCCGAATGGGAGGAACGTCATGGGGAGCCTGCGCGATTTCACTTCTTGGGCGGCGGAATTCGAAGCCAATCGAGTGGCTCGTTCCGCGGGCGATGATCCGAGGTGGGACAGGGGTGCTCGACTCGACCCGGTCGTGGCACGCAGTGTGCAGCGGTTTCAGGTCGGTGAGAGCGGTGACGGCGCAAACCTCATTCGCAAAGCCGACGCAGCCGGTGATCCGGCGTATGCGACGGCTGTTCGATTGTTCGTCGCCGAGGAAATCAACCACGCACGGCTGCTGGGAAATCTACTGAATTCCGCTGGCTACCAAACGGTCTCGTCTCATTGGACCGACGCGATCTTCGTATGGTTGCGCCGGGCCTTGGGACTGCGGCTGGAACTGATGGTGCTATCTGTAGCCGAGGTCGTCGCGCTGCGCTACTACCGCGCGTTGCGGGACGGCACGACGGATCCTGTCACCACCGATGTGGCCGGGCGGATTCTCGACGACGAAAGCCGGCACGTCCCCTTTCACTGTCAGCGCTTGCAGGTCGCATTCGCTCCGACGCGGCAACCTGTTCGGGTCGTACTGCTGCTCGCCTGGTGGCTCGTCTTGCTCGGCGCGACCTTGGTGGTCGCTGTCGATCATGGCCACGCGTTGCGCCAATTGGGTGTCACGCGAACCGCTTTCGTCCGCGATGTCATCGCCTTGTTCCGCGGCGTGACGGACGCGGCGCTCCGCGCACCGGCGGACAGCGGTTCGGAAGACATCCTGCTCGAAAAGTGACTCCACGCTCGAACGGTCCTGCTGTCGAGGTCGGTGTCGGAGTCGGATGATTTCATGTGTCCTGCAGCGTGAACTGCGGCTGCGGGGACAGGATGGGATTCGATGGCGCAGCACAGCGATGTGGGAAACGGCTCGGTCTTGGAGGATGATCCCTTGCGGGACACCACATTCGGGGCGATCCTGCCGATGATGCGGAAGAGATTCTATTTCCGGTGGACGTGGGACGAAGACGAGATTCAAGGGCTCGTCGCCGAGGGGTGGGACCGGATCGGCGAGGGCGATCTCCGCTTCACGTTCAATACCGGCCGGGGCCATGAGCACGACGTGAACGTGTTCGCGGCGGCGTACGAACAGTTCCGGGACGCGTTCGAGTCGCCGCTGCTGTCGGTGCCGGGGCGGCGGCCGTCCGCGACCTGGATACGGAGCCATCGGCTGGTGGTGTTGACGCCGTACCAGGTCAGGATCATCAACCCGGAGACCGAGGGTCATGCCGCGGAGATCGACGAAGCCACGAGCGACAACGACGCTCCCGCACAGGTCTGCGGGTGTCACTGCCATTGTGCGGTCAAGGGTCTCGACTACTGCCATGACGACGACTGTGGCGCGTATGACGAACACGACGACGATGATTACGACGAAGACGACGATGCCGAAGAAGACGATTGCGACGACGAGCAGAAGCGGTGCGGCGAGTGCCACTGCTGCACCTGCTGGAAAAACTGTGGCTGCGACTTCTACAGCAGCGAAGTATGCGGCTGCGGCTGCCATGTGTGCGTCTGTGACTGCTTCAACGCACTCCTCGAGGTGGACAATCGACCCGGCGACGACGAACCCGTAGAGGTGCCGAATGAGTGGCCGGCCTTCGTCGCCGGCTTGGCTCGGGCACTGACCCGGCTCGGGAAGGGCGACGGACTCGACCTGAAGGCCCACCGACGCCGATTCGCGAGATTCCAGGTTCGGGATCATGACCTCGAGTGCACGATCACCGGAAAACGCGGCGTGCCACAGCAATTCCACCTGACGACCGAGCAACGCGGGTGGTTGGTGGAACGCGGCTGGGAGAACTATCGCGACTTCGGTCAGACCTACACCCTCCCGTTCGCCTCCGGTTACGACGAGTACGTCGTCGCTGCCGAAGCCGTCGCCACTGTCCTGCGCGACTTCCTCGGTATCGCCCGGCCCGCCGAGCTCGGCATCGAGGCGACGGCCGCCGACGGCGCACCGAGCACGCAGCCGCCGATCCCCCTGGTAGTCACGGCGTGAAGTAAGAACACTCGAGCGCCAACCGTTCCCGGCCGGTGCGGGACGCCGCGCGCGGGGTGAGCTACGGGGCTATCCGGACAGGCACTGGAAGTTCGTGTAGGACTCCCAGGTCGCTGTGCCGGTCTTGCCGGTCGCGAAGCCGCGGCTGTTCACATTCCCCACGTAGTAGCCGGTGGGGCCGTTGCGCCAGGCGATCGTGAAGCGGACCTGGGACTCGTAGTTCGAATGCCAGGTGACGGTGCCGGTCATCCTGGAGTTGCCGGCCGTCGCTACGGCGTCGCCCCAGGGATTCAGGCCGGTGCCGCGGAAGCCTACGGTCCAGCCGTTGCTCTGGGTCAGGCCTACGTCGCCGAAGCGGGGGAAGCCCCACAACAGGCAGTTGGATTGGGCGGCGGCGGGGCCGGTGCCGGCCATCAGGGCTGCGCCGACCAGGGTCGGCGCGGCCAGTAGTGCGGCGATGCGTGTCCAGATCCGGTGACGGGTGGTGCGGGGGTGGGTCTTGTTCATGTCGACTCCCGGATGCAGTGGGTCATAGATGAATCGACCGCACCGGGAAGAACGTGAACGCTTGGGGCCAAGATCTTTTCGGCGATCGAGAGCCGTCGAAGGGTCGTGGTTCGAGTCAGCTCGCCGCCGCGAGCACCCGCCACACCTTTCTGGTCCGTGGGCGAGGGCGAGCCACGGGGGCCGCCATCGCGATGCGGCGCTGCGCCTCCTGGGCGCTGATCCGCAGCAGGTCGATCAGGAGATCCACGGTGTCCCGGTAGCCGGTGCCCGCGGCCAGGCCGCGGCGCTCGGCCTCGGAGACCGCCGCGCGCATGGCGGCGTCCAGGTGCCGGCGGCGGCGTTCGGTTTCGACGAGGGTGCGCAGGAGGTCGACGTCGGTCAGATCCGGCCAGCCCGGTGCGGTGGTCGCCGGGGCCAATGCGGTCGAAGATTTCGTCACGCGGCACAGCATAGCGCGAAATAGAACATATGTTCGATCAGTCGCGGGAATCGGCGCGGGCGGCCCGGGGGCGGTGATCCGCCACCCCGGCGAGCGGCTATCCGGTCACGAGCGCACCCGCGCAGCGGAACCGTGCGTCTCGGGTGTGGCGACCACGGCCTCGACTTCCGGGCGCGGCTGCCAGCCGGGCGGGGCGAAGATGTAGCCGAGCTTGGCGCGCAGGCCGGGGGCGCCGCGCACGTCCCGCACGATTCCCGCGTACTCGCCGTATTGCAGGCGCAGCAGGTTGTAGGTGCCGACGGGCGTGGTCAGACCGTAGGTGGGGCGATGCAGCTCGGGCTGGAAGGTGCCGAACATCCGATCCCAGATGATGAGGATGCCGCCGTAGTTCTTGTCCAGGTACTCCGGATCGCTGCCGTGGTGCACCCGATGATGGGACGGGGTGTTGAGCACGTATTCGATGGGGCGGGGCAGCTTTCCGATCGTTTCGGTGTGCGTGAAGAACTGGTAGATCAGGTTGAAGGCGAAGGCGACGTAGATCGTCCACGGCGCGAAGCCCAACAGCGGCAGCGGCACCCAGAAGGTCGCCTCGGACCACGGATTCCACTTCTGGCGCAGCGCGGTACCGAGGTTGAAGTACTCGCTCGAATGATGGGCCTGATGCCCCGCCCAGGCCAGTCGCACCCGATGCGAGAAGCGATGGTTGCAGTACCAGGCGAGGTCGATGACCAGCATCAGCAGCAGCCAGCTCCACCAGGTGTCGGTGGGAATGTGCCAGGGCGCCACGTACTCCCAGAGAAAGACGTACACCACCAGGGTGGTGAGTTTGAAGATCAGCTGGAAGACCAGCGCGATCGACCCCATGCTCAGGCTGGTGCGCGTATCGCGGGCCAGATAGCCGGTCGCCTGCTCGTGATGGTCGTGCCTGCGCAGGGCAGCGGCCTCGATGAGCATCGACACGAGAAATACCGGCAATGCGTAGAGGATCGGCGAATTGATCTGATGCCACACGGTTGAGAGCATCGGGGTCTCCTTGTTCGACTGTCTTGCAAATGACCGATCGGTCAATTCAAAGGGCACGGGTGTGCACTCCGATTCACCGCCGGTGACGCGGCGGACCGGAGCGTACGAATCAACCGAATCGGGTGAACGGTCAGCGCGAGGGCGCTGCCCCAGGAATCTCGCTCAGCCCGTATTCCGTTGGGCGGGTATATGTTTCAATCAACGGTCACCTATGAATTCGACATAGCCGGTGCCGGTGATCGGCGCGCCCCGAAAGCTACCGATATACCGGTAGCTGCCCGCATAGCCGCCCGCCATTCCATACACGAAGTCGTCGTTGACGGTCGCGCTGATATCGATCAGCGGGTTGCCGTGTTCGTCGTCCACGCTCCACTCGAACTCCGACGCCAGATGCATCGATATGCCGTTGGGGGTCCGGCGCGGCTCCGGTTCGCGGGCGAGGACGTCGAATCGGAAGTTCTTCTCGTACGTGCCACCGTGGTCGGTCAGCGAACGCAGGTACACCGCGCGCTGAACGGGCAGCCCCAGCGGGCCGAGCACCTCGACCATGAGCACCTGTGTGGTGTCGTCGACATTGATGATCTGGTAGGTGAAGAACGCGAACGGCAGCGCAAGATCTACCGCCCGTGCGTATTCCAGGGTGCACAGTCCGGCGAGGTCATGGGTCTCCCCGCGCGTGGTTACGGCGCCCTCGTACCGGCACAGCAGTGACCAGTGGTCGTAGAGACCACCGCGCAGGCGCGCGAAATGCGAGATCTTGTCGGTGGCGCACACCTCGAGGGTGAGCGCGAAATCGGGGTTGTCGTAGCGCAGCGAATAGGCGGGGTGCGAGCCCTCGAGCTGGAAGTCGTCACCGAACCGGATCAGATCCGAGTCCGGTGTCACGATTACCGCCGGATCGACCCGGTAGCCGCGGAACTGGCCGGGAAACGGTGTGCCCGAACCGATCAGCAGATTCGCGGTGTCGGCTGCGGTGGTTTCGATGAGGTGCTCGTTGCGGAACAGCTTCAGCTTCGGCTGACCGATCACGGCGATGACATCGATGAAGTTCAGCGGTTCCGGCAGCCCCGGCAGCATCAGCCCGTAGTGCACGGTCGTGTGGCGCCCGCGCGGCGGGTGGAACGGCGTGGCCGGGTCGAACGGCGTGCCGCGCAACGCGTATGAACCCGACGCGCCGCGCTGAGCCGTACGCAGCAGAGCATCGGCGAACTTGTTCATGCGAATCCCTTCGTTAATTGACCGAGTGGTAACTTACCCATGGGTCAATTAACCGTCAACGCCCGCTCGACCAAGGCCCGCGATCCACGCGTCGGCGCGAACCGGTACGAGGTCTAGGTCGTTTTCTTCATGGCGCCGATGTTCAGAGCTCCCGCGTGGCCGCGCCGCACGGGCTCCCCGGAGTCGGCGTCGACGTCGTTCTCGACCCTCCGCACGTACTCGGCGGGATCGCGATCGACGGGCTCGACCCCGGACAGGTGCCGGGCCTCGAAGGCCGCGAAGTCGACGGCCAACCGGTGTCGGCGCGACAGGGCCGCCAACCGCCGGAAATCGGTGAGGCCCTCGCGTTCCTCCTCGGCCATGTGGTCACTGTTGGCGAGGTTCGCGGCGGCCCCCGCCGCGAACCAGTCCGGGCTGCCGACCCGGTGCCGCGCCACCGCCGCGACCGCGTCCCGGATCTCGTTGTGGTCGCCGATGGCATCGAGGGTCTCGTCCTCCACGCCCGACGTGCGGTGGGCCGCGATACCCACCTGCAGCAGGGCGGGATAGAAGATCTCCTCCTCGGCGAGCGCATGCAACTCCAGGAAGTTCGCGAGTCTGCCCCAGATCGCCGCGAGCGCCCGCGTATCGGATCGATCGATCTGTTCCAGCATCGAGAACAGCCGCCGTTGCTCGTGATGATCGTCGAGAATCAGGTCGGTGATATCCACGGTTTCTCCCCGCTAGGCATCCGGACGAGATCGTTCGCAGCCGCGCACCGCCGCCGTTCCGACGACGGCGGTGATCGCGCGAGCACCTAGGTTGTAGCGCCGTTCGGTGCGAACAGCGCCGTGCCGCGCGGGTGTCGGCCGATATCGAGCGCATACCCGTGATCGACCCGCCGAATCGATGCCGGGTGCACCGCGGTCGCTCAGTCGCCGGCGGCGACGGCCTGGAAGATGCGGCGGCCGCGCACGGACATGTCGGCGGCGGACTCACCGGGGTTCGCGAGCCACCAATTCACCATGGCGGTGACCACGCCGGCCCAGATGTCGGCGACCACGGCGGCGTCGCCGGCGTCCAGGTGGGTGTCGTCGATGAAGATGGCCACCCCGCGGGCGCCCTGGGCGGCGATGAGCCGGCGGTAGTGCTTGGCCGCGGCGTGCGCCGCGCTGCCGCTCGGGGTCGTGCGATCGTTGAGCACGTTCCAGTCGTGGGGGCGGGGCTCGAGCGCGGCGAAGATGGCGGTGATGGTGTCGGTGGCGACGGCGAGCGTCGGCTTCGTCCCGGTCAGCACGGCCTCGATAGCGGCGACGAGGTTCCGGCCGGCCCGCTCGACACACGCGATGTAGAGCTGTTCCTTGGATCCGAAGTAGTTGATCACCAGGGGTTTCGACACGCCCGCGCCGGCGGCGATGGTGGCCAGGCTGGCCCCGGCGTAGCCGAGCGCCCCGAACTCGGCGACGGCCGCATCGAGGATGAGTCGTTCACGTTCGCCGCGCGGGACGCCCTTGGTACCGGCCTTGCGATCGCGCGCGAGCGCCTCCTCCGATGTGCTGGTCACCCCAGCATTATCCAGTGCCCGCGCGGGATGACCGACCGAGCGGCAGAACACGCACGAGTAGAGCGGCAGAACACGCACGCTGGTTGCGGCAAAACACGCACGTAAGTTACGGCTGATCACGTATACGAGTTACGGCAGAACACGCACAATGATGGCACAATGGTCGCTATGACATCGGCATTCTCTTCGTCTCCGATCGGCAGAATCCTCCCTCGACATGCGCATTCCGCCGTGCACGAGGCGCTGATGGATACCCGGGTCGTGCTGGTCAACGGCGCACGGCAGTGCGGCAAGAGCACGCTCATCGCCCGGATCGGGCGGGAGATCGACGCGACCTGGCGCAGCCTGGACCGGCCCGAGACCCGGCAGGCGGCGATCTACGACCCGAGCGAGTTCGTGATCAGCCCGGGGCCGCTGGTGATCGACGAGGTGCAGCGGGTGCCGGAGTTGCTGCTGGCGATCAAGGAGACCGTCGACGCGGACTCGCGGCCGGGGCGGTTCCTGCTGACCGGGTCCGCGCACGTGATGGCGCTGCGCACCGTCCCGGACGCGCTACCGGGCCGCATCGAGACCATCGAGCTGTGGCCGCTGTCGCAGGGCGAGATCGACGGGGCCCCGGACGGATTCGTCGACGCGGCGTTCGCGCACGGTCCCGAGCTGCGGTACAGCGGCAGCGAGAACCGTGACGGGTACCTCGAGCGGATCGTGCGCGGTGGTTTCCCCGAAGCCGTTGCGCGCGTGGGCAAACGACGGTCGCGGTTCTTCTCCTCATATGTCTCGGATCTGATCAATCGCGATGTGATGGAGCTGTCGGAGATCGAGCGCACGACCGAGATGTTCGCGCTCACCAATCTGGTCGCCGCCCGCTCGGGGCAGCTGCTGGTTCCCGGGACCCTCGGCAACGAGCTGGGCCTGCCGCGCGACACCGTGGCCAGGTACCTGCGCCTGCTCGAGGAGGTGTTCCTGATCAAGCGGATTCCCGCGTGGTCCCGCAATCTGACCACCCGCGCGGTCGGCACCCCGAAGGTGATCATGGTCGACTCCGGCATCGCGACGCATCTGTGCGGCGCGGACGCGCGAGCCCTGCGCGCACCCAACGGGCCGCTGGGGCCGCTGCTGGAAAGCTTCGTCACCGCCGAGGTCGCCCGCCAGCTCACCTGGGCCGAGCAGGAGATCCGCATGTACCACTACCGCACCCGGGACAACGTCGAGGTCGACATCATCCTCGAGAACAACCGGCACCAGGTGATCGCCATCGAGGTCAAGGCCGCGACCACGGTCAAGGGCGAGGATTTCCGCGGCCTGCGGCACCTGTCGGACCGGCTCGGTGACGACCTGCTGGCCGGGTACGTGCTGTACACCGGTACCGAGATCCTGCCCTTCGGGCCGAAGTTCCGCGCGGTGCCGATCGACGCGCTGTGGAACCTGCGGCCCTGAACTCAGGCGCTGCCGTTCTCGCGCAGGATCTCCAGGGCGATGTCGATGAGCTGGTCCTCCTGTCCCCCGATGAGTTTGCGCGCGCCCGCCCGGTGCAGCAGCTGGTGCGCGGGCACCCCGTAGCGATCGGCTTGGCGGACAGCGTGTTTGAGAAAGCTGGAGTACACACCGGAGTACCCCATGATCAGGGCGTTACGGTCCAGGAGGCATTCGGCGGGCATGGCCGGGCGCACGACGTCCTCGGCGGCGTCGGTGATGGCGAAGAAGTCGATGCCGGTCTTGACGCCGATCTTGTCGAAGACCCCGATCAGGGCCTCGACCGGAGCGTTGCCCGCACCCGCGCCGAATCTCCTTGTGCTGCCGTCGATCTGCTTCGCCCCCGCCCGAACTGCGGCGATCGAGTTGGCGACGCCGAGGCCGAGGTTCTCGTGCCCGTGGAAGCCGACCTGGGCGTCGTCGCCGAGTTCGGCGACCAGGGCCGCGACGCGGTCACCGACGCCCTCCATCACCAGGGCGCCCGCCGAGTCGACGACGTACACGCACTGGCAGCCCGCGTCGGCCATGATCCGCCCCTGCGCGGCCAGGCGCTCGGGGGTGACGGTGTGCGCCATCATCAGGAATCCGACCGTCTCCAAACCCGATTCGCGAGCGAACCCGAAATGCTGGACCGCGACGTCGGCCTCGGTGCAGTGGGTGGCGATGCGGCAGATGGCCCCGCCGTTGTCGCGCGCGCGGGCGATGTCGTCCTTGGTGCCCACACCGGGCAGCATGAGGAACGCGACGCGCGCGGTGGTGACGGTCTCGGCCGCGATCCGGATCAGTTCCTGCTCCGGGGTTTTGGAGAAGCCGTAGTTGAACGAGGAACCGCCGAGGCCGTCGCCGTGGGTGACCTCGATGACCGGGACGCCGGCCGCGTCCAGCGCGGCGACGATCGGCCGGACCTCGTCGCCGGTGAATTGGTGGCGTTTGTGGTGCGAGCCGTCGCGCAGGGAGGTGTCGGTGACGCGGATGTCCCAGTGATCGCTCATCGCTGCGGGTCCTTCCCGGGGAGGGCGGCGGCGATCTCCTCGCCGACCTTGGTGGCGGCAGCGGTCATGATGTCGAGATTGCCCGCGTACGGGGGCAGGAAGTCGCCCGCGCCTTCGACTTCCACGAACGTGGTGACCAGGGCCCGGCCGCCGGAGTTCACCGAGGGCGCGTCGAACTGGGGCTCGTTGAGGAGCCGGTACCCGGGTACGTAGGTCTGCACCTCGGCGACCATGCGATGGATCGACTCGGTGATGGCGGCGTGGTCCGCGTTCTCGGGGATCGCGCAGAAGATGGTGTCGCGCATGATCATCGGCGGCTCGGCGGGGTTCAGGATGATGATCGCCTTGCCGCGCGCGGCCCCGCCGATGTCCTGGACGCCGCGGGCGGTCACGGTGGTGAATTCGTCGATGTTGGCGCGGGTTCCGGGGCCGGCCGACACCGAGGACACCGATGCCACGATCTCGGCGATCGGCACCTCGCACACCCGCGCGACCGCGTGCACGATCGGAATCGTGGCCTGTCCGCCGCAGGTGATCATGTTGACGTTGGGCGCGCCCAGGTGCGCGCGCAGATTGGCCGGTGGGATCACCGCGGGCCCGACGGCGGCCGGGGTCAGGTCCACCACCCGGATCCCGGCGGCGGCGTACCGGGGCGCGGCGGCGCGGTGCACGCCCGCCGAGGTGGCCTCGAAGACCAGGTCGGGCAGCTCGGCCCGATCCAGCAGCCAGTCCACGCCCTTGTCGGTGGTTTCCAGTCCGAGGCGAGCCGCGCGCCGCAATCCCTCACTGGCGGAGTCGATCCCGACCATCCAGCGCGGTTCGAGCCGGGGCGAGCGCAGCAGTTTGTAGAGCAGGTCGGTGCCGATATTGCCGGACCCGACGATGGCGACCGACGCCTTGGCGGGCGCGGCGGGGTTGTTCTGGGACATGACACTCCCTCGTGCGGAGACGGACTATTCGAAGCGCAGGGCGACCGAGCCCAGACCCGGGAAATCGGCGGTGAATTCGGTGCCTGGCAGCGCGTCGATCGCGCGCGTGCAGGAGCCGGGCAGCACCACGTCCCCCGCGCGCAGGCGGACCCCGTACCGGTCCACCGTGCGCGCGAGCCACGCGACCGCGGTCGCCGGATTGCCCAGCACCGCGTCGCTGCGCCCGCGCGCGACCTCGACGCCGTCGCGGGCGAGTACGGCGTCGATGGCGGTGATGTCGATGTCGCCGGGCGCCACCCGCTCGCGACCCAGGACGTAGCCGGCGGAGGAGGCGTTGTCGGCGATGGTGTCGCACAACCGGATCGACCAGTTCTCGATGCGGGAGTCGATGAGTTCGAGGGCGGGCGCGAACGCCGCGGTCCCGGCGAGCACGTCGGCTTCGGTGCAGCCCGCGCCGGGCAGATCCGCGCCCAGCACGAACGCCACCTCGACCTCCACCCGCGGGCACAGGTAGGCGGCGGTGCGCACCGGCCGCTCCTGCGAGAGCTCCATGTCGTCGAGCAGATGCCCGTAGTCGGGTTCGTCCACGCCCATCATGGCCTGCATCGCGTGCGAGGACAGGCCGACCTTGTGCCCGGCCACGCGCGCGCCCAGCCGCACGCGCCGCCGGATGTTGATCAGCTGGATCTCGTACGCGTCCACCACGTCGAGTTCGGGGTGCTCGGTGGTGAGCGGGCCGATCGGGACACCCGAGCGTTCGGCGGCGGCCAAGCGGGCGGCCAGCGCGTCGCGCAGCCCGGCACTCACCAGGTGACCGGCAGTTCGTAGACCCCGTACGCCAGCCGGTCGTCCTTGAAGGTGACCTCCTCGAACGGAATCGCCAAGCGCAGGTTCGGGATTCGCCGCACCAGGGTGCGGAACACGATCTGCAGTTCCGCGCGGGCGAGCTGCTGGCCGACGCACTGGTGCGGGCCGAACCCGAAGCCGACGTGCTGTGCGGCCGGACGGGTCAGATCGAGGCGTTCGGGCTGCTCCCACGCCCGCTCGTCCCAGTTGGCCGGGGCCAGATCGAAGATCAGCCCGTCGCCGGCGCGCACAGTTTGCCCGCCGATCTCGATGTCCTCCAGCGCGATTCGGCGCTGACCGTTCTGGATGATGCCCAGGTACCGCATGAGCTCTTCGACGGCGCTCGCTACGAGTTTGGGATCGTCGGAGTCGCGCAGCAGCGCGAACTGGTCCGGGTTCTGCAGCAGCGCCAGGACGCCGAGGGAGATCATGTTGGCGCTGGTCTCGTGCCCGGCGATGAGCAGTCCGGTACCGAGCTGGGCGGCCTCGCTGATGTCGATCTCGCCCGAGCGCAGGCGTTCGGCGATGTCGGAGACCACGTCCTCGGCGGGCGTCTCGAGCTTGGTCTTGATGAGATCGACCAGGTAGCGCGAGAGCCCGGCCCGGCTCTCGGCGGCGCGTTCGGCGGTGGCGTAGCGGTCCACGCTCGCCACGGCCTGCTCCTGGAAGTACTCGTGGTCCCCGTAGGGCACGCCGAGCATTTCGCTGATCATCACCGTCGGCACCGGCAGCGCGAGCGCGGCGACCAGGTCGACGGGCTTGGGTCCGGCGAGCATCCGGTCGATGTGCTCGTCGGTGACGCGCTGGATGACCTCGCGCAGGAGGTTCACGCGTTTGACCGTGAAAGGTTTGGTGAGCATGCGCCGATAGCGGCTGTGCTGTTCACCGTCGGTGGTGAAGACCGAGTTCGGGCGGCTGGCCGCGATGGCGGCCATGCCCTCGTTCCAGTGCGGGAACCCGGGCCGGTGATGGTCGACGCTCACGCGCGGATCCGACATCAGGGTCTTGTATTCCTGATACCCGGTGACCAGCCACGGGGTGCTGCCGTCCCAGATCCGCACCTTGTTCAGCGGCGCGATCCGGTTGAGCCGCAACGCTTCCGCGGGCGGGGCGAAGGGACACCCCGCGGAACGGTGCATCGGGTACTCGGCGATCTCGGCCGTGGTCGCGTCGGTGACGGTGTCGGACACGGTTCCTCCTGGGTACGGCCGGGGACCGGGCATCGGCCCCCGGCGATGGGTTCAGTCCTCGACGTGGATGGCGGTGGCCGGGCACACCGCGGCCGCCTGCCGCACGTCGTCGGCGAGTTCGGCGGGTGGGTCGGCGTCGAGCAGCACCACGATGCCGTCCTCGTCGCGCTGGTCGAAGACCTGTTCGGCGTGCATGACGCAGTGCCCGGCCGCGACGCATTTGACCTGATCGACTGTGACTTTCATGGGTTTTCGCTTTCTAGGGCGCCGGCACGGGGGCCGGGGAGTAGACCTCGACGAGCGCACGCCGGTACGCGGCGACCTGTTTGGGCATGTTCCAGCCCAGGACCGCGGCGGGTACGCCCGCGCGATCGAAGGCGAGCACGAATCGGCCGTCGGCCGGATCCCCCTCCACGACTTGGGCGTTCGTGTCGGCGGTGATGAGGCCGTGCACCTGGATCTTGGCGTCGAACTGATCGGTCCAGAAGTACGGGATCGGCTGGTGTGCCCGGGTCGAGCCGGTGATGGTCGCCGCGACGACCCCGGCCTGCAGGGTGGCGCTGGTGCGGTTCTCGAGGCGGATCGCGGTGCCCAGAGCGGGGTGGTGCCAGCGGGCGACGTCGCCGGCGGCGTACACGCCGGGGGCGGTGCGGCCCTGGGCGTCGCAGACGATGCCGTTGTCCAGGGTCAGTCCGCTGCCGGTGAGCCAGTCGGTCATCGGTATCGCTCCGATGGCGACCACGACCAGGTCGGCGGGCAACTCGTGCGAATCCTCCAGTACGACACCGGTTACCGCGCCGTCGTGGGTGGTGCAGCCGCGCACTCCCACGCCCAGGCGCAACCGCACGCCTTCACCGGTGTGCAGGGCGGCCAGGCGCTCGGCGGCCAGGGGGCCGAGCTGGGCTGCCATGGGTGCGCTCTGGGGTCCGGTGAGGGTGACGTCCAGACCGGATCGGCTTGCGGTGGCGGCGATTTCGGCGCCGAGCACCCCTTCGCCGACCACGACGACCCGGCGGGCGGTGCGCAGGGCGTCGCGCAGGGCCAGGGCGTCGTCCAGGGTGCGCAGCAGGTGCACGCCGGTGATGCCCTCGGTGCCGGGGAACAGCCGGGGTGTGGCTCCGGTGGCCAGGACGACATGGTCGGCGGTGAAGTCTCCGGTCGCGGTGCTGACCGTGCGGCTCGCGAGATCCAGTGCGAGCGCGGGCTTTCCGAGGACGAAGTCGCAGTCGTAGCCGGTGAGCTGGCGGGGTGGGCGCAGCAGGGTCTGTTCGGGTCGCCACGTGCCCGAGAGCACCTGTTTGGACAGCGGCGGGCGGTCGTAGGGCAGGTGGTATTCGCTGCCCACCAGGGTGATCGGGTCGGTGTATCCCTCGCGGCGCAGGGCTTCCACGGTGGCGAGGCCGGCGGCCGAGGCGCCGACCACCAGGACGCCGGTGCGGCGCGGGCCGCGTGCGGGGCTCATGACCGCTCCGCGGCCGGTCGGGGCGTCGAGCCGTTGCCGGCAGCAGCCGGTGTCTTCAACGAGCGCAACGGTTTTCCGGCGACCGTACCGCCGTCGATCGGCACCACCGTCCCGGTGACATACCGGGATACGTCACCGGCGAAATACAGCGCCAGCTCGGCCACGTCCTCGGGCGTACCTTCGCGTTGCAGGGGCCGGTCCGCGCGCATGGCGGCGCGGGCGGCGGCGGTGAACTTCTCGCTCACCTCCGAACGCATCGCGGTGGCCGAGGCGGCCAGCAGCCCGGTGGGGATGTTGCCGGGCGCGAGGCAGTTGACGCGAATGTCGTACTGCGCCAGCTCGATCGCCGCGGACTTGGTGAAGTGGATGACCGCGGCCTTGGAGGCGCGATAGGTCTGCACTCCGCCACCGGCCATCACCCCGCCGACCGAGGACAGGTTGATGATCGAGCCGCCGCCGTGCGCGGCCATGTGCTCGCCCGCGTACCGGGTGCCCGCCATGACCCCGAGCAGGTTGACCCCGAGCACTTTCGTGAAGTCCGCGAGGTCGTCGTGCAGGAAGGTCTTGTGCATGGTCCCGGAGATGCCGGCGTTGTTGCACATCACGTGCAGGCCGCCGAACGTGGTCACCGCGTGGGCGACCAGCGCCCGAACCTGTTCGGGGTCCGCCACATCCGCGGTCACGAAGACCGCGTTGTCGCCGTGCGCGGCGATCGATCGGGCGCCGGCCTCGGCGTCGAGATCCGCGACCACCACGCGGGCGCCCGCGGCGACGAAGCGGGCGACCGTGGCCCGTCCGATGCCGCTCGCGCCGCCGGTGACGACGGCGACCTTGCCCGCCAGTTCGTCGGTCATGGCAGCTTCTCCTTTCCGGTCTGCGCGCCGAGGAACTCCAGCAGCAACGCGTTGACGAGCTCGGGCCGCTCCAGTTGCGGGCAGTGCCCGGCCTCGGGCACGACCGCCGCGCGGCCCTTGGGGATTCGGTCCGCCAGGTCCGCCGCCCAGCCGGCGGGCAGCAGTTTGTCGCGCTCGCCTTCGATGAGCAGTGCGGGGACGGTGATGCGGTCGTAGGCGCGCTCGCTCGACGGCGGTGGCGGCGCGTCCAGGCCGGGTCGCCGGAAACGGGCCGCCGCCAGCGCTTCCCACGCACCGGGGGCAACGCTGGACTCGTACCGCCGGGCCACGAGGGTCTCGTCCGCGGGGAAGGAGCCGGCGTGGAACAGCGCGGTGACGATGGCGCGCATCCCCGGCACGGTGGCGTCGTAGTCCTGTAGGGCTCGCATGTGCTCGTTCTGCTGGATCTCCCCGCCGCCGCAGATGGCGACGAGACTGCGCATCGCGAGCCGGGGCGCGCCGGAGGTGGCGTCGACGAGCAGGTTGATCGCGCCCATCGAATTGCCCACGAAGTGCGCCGAGTCGATCCCGAGCAGGCCCAGCCAGCGCGCGATGTGCCGGATGCGCAGGCCCCGCCCGTCGGTGAAGTCTACGAGCTTGGCCGAGTGCCCGTACCCGAGCATGTCGGGGGCCAGCACCCGGTGGTGCGCGGCGAGCGCGCCGATGGTGTGCTCCCAGGCGATCTCGGCGCACCCGCCGAACTCCCCGCCGTGCAGCAGCACGACGGGTTCCCCGGTTCCGGCCTCGAGATAGCTGGTGACCGCACCGTCCACGACGAGCGTGCGGCGCACGGCGCTCACGCGGACCTCACCGAGTCGACCGCCTCGTCCGCTGTCACGAGGACGCCCGTCCCGCCGCGGCGAAGGTCAGGATCTGGGTCGCGAGCATGTCGAGCTGGCCGCTGACCGTTTCGTCGATCAGCTCGCCCTCGGCGTTCCAGATCGGGTCCGCGGAGTTGATGGCCACCCCGAGCGGGGTGGGCCAGGCGCGCAGGGCGTGGCCGATCACCCGCAGCTGGCCCAGGGTCGCCACCGCCGCCTGCCAGCCGTAGGCGCAGGTGATCACGCCCCACGGCTTGTTGTCCAGGTAGACCGTGGCGTCGCCGCGCAGGTCCTCGATGTAGTCCAGGGCATTCTTCACCAGCCCCGACACCCCGCCGTGGTAGCCGGGCGAGCCGATGACGACGGCGTCCGCCGCGCGCAGCGCCGCCACCATCGCCGCGGCCGCGGGGGTGCGGTCGAGATCGTGCGGGTTGTACATGGGCAGGTTGATGTCCTCGCCGCTGAACAGCGCGGTGCGCCCGCCCTGGCGTTCGACCGCCGACAGGCACTGTCGCAGTGCTCGTTCGGTCGAGGATCCCGCGCGCAGGGTGCCGCCGATGCCCACGACGAACGGACGCGGGTCCCCGTCGGTGCCGGTGGCGGTGTCCGCCGATGCAGTGCTCACGCTCATGCCCAAACCTCGTGTTTCCCGTAGTGCGGCGTCGCTATTTGATGGCGATGGGATTGATGGGTGAGCCGACCGCGCCCACGACCCGCAAAGGTGGTGCGATCAGCTGGAATTCGTAGACGCCGTCGGCGGCGCAGTCCGCGGCCAGGGCGGTCAGGTCCCAGTACTCGCCGAGCATCAGCCCCATGTCGCGCAGGCACAGCATGTGCATCGGCAGGAAGGTGCCCTCGACCCCGGACACGGTGTCCTCGACCATGAGGTTGTCCGCGGCCACGGCGGCGATGTCGCGTTCGTGCAGCCATTGCGCGCACCGCCAGTCCAGGCCCGAGTAGGCTTCGGCGCCGTCGCCGGTCTCCTGGAAGCGGGCCATCCAGCCGGTGTGGATGAGCAGGATGTCCCCGGATCCGATCGTGACACCTTGGGCGGCAACGACTTCGTCGAGTTCTTCGGGGGTGATGGGCTGCCCGGCGGCCAGGTAGGTGTCGGCCTTGCGATGGCGCACCAGATCCAGCAGGACACCGCGGGTGGTGATGCCCTTGCCGTCGACCTTGTCGATGCCGCAGTGCACCGCGCCGAGGCTGGTGACCGAGCTCGCGGGGAAGCCGTTGTAGAGCTGTTCGTCGTAGTAGACGTGCGAGAGCGCGTCCCACTGGGTCGCGGCCTGCAGCGGCATGATGATCAGGTCGTCGTTGAACCGGAACGGATTGTCGGCGAAGAACGCGCTCAGTTCCTGGGCGACACTGTTGCGCAACCACTTCGGGCCGTATTCGGCCAGGGTGCGGGCGTCGCCGCCGTCGACGGTCATCACGTGCACGGGGTTGCTGCGGAATTGGAAGGCACCCTGCGGTCCGGCCGAGCCGAAGTCGATGCCGAGGGAGAACACGCGGCCGTGGCGGACGAGTCCGGCGGCGGCGGCGACCTTGTCGGGGGTGATGAAGTTCAGGGTGCCGAGTTCGTCGGCGGCGCCCCAGCGGCCCCAGTTGCGCACCTGTTCGGCGACGCGGTGGAATTCGGTCAGGTTGGCCACTATGGCTCTCTTTCAACGCTGGTCGCCGCCGCGGCGGCCGGGACGGCGGGTTCGCCCGCCAGGCGGGCGGCGAGGTTGCCGCCGTCCACCCACAGCACCTGGCCGGTGATGTAGCCGGCGGCCGCGCTGTTGAGGAACACCAGGGCCGCGGCCTGCTCGTCGGGGGTGGAGACCCGGCCCAGCGGTTTGTCGATGCCGTCGAGGAACCCGGACCCGTACGCGGTGCGCAGCTGGTCGAGGATCGGGGTGTCGGTGACTCCCGGTGCGGTGCAGTTGATTCGGATGCCGCGCGCGCCCAGGGGCACGGTGCGGCGCAGGGTGTAGTGGATGAGCGCTTCCTTGGCCAGCCGGTAGCCGCCGTCGGCCAGGGCCTCGGGATGCGCTCGGCACCAATCGATTCCGGTGGCCATGTCGGCGGTGTCCAGGAGTGCGTGCGATTGCTCGCGATGCTCGAGGTAGGCGGCCGCGGCGAGGGAGGACACGCTGACCACGCTCGCGCCCGCGCGCATGTGCGCGGTCACCGCTTCGGTGAAGCGACGGGTGCCGAGCAGGTTGATGGTCACCACGCGCAGCGGGTCGCCGATGCCCGAGGACACGCCCGCGATGTTGAACAGGGCGTCCGCCCGGTCGCCGACCGCCGCTGCGGCGCGGTCGATCGAGTCCGGGTCGGCCAGGTCCAGGCGATGGAATTCGTCGACGCCGGTGGCGTTCTCGGTCACGTCCAGGCCGATGACGGTGCCGCCGAGCGCGCGGACCTGGCGGGCCACGGCCGCGCCGATGCCCGACGCGCAGCCGGTCACCACGGTCCGGCGCCCGTCGTAGCGCCAGCTCTGTTCGATCGATTCCATCGCCGTCACCGCCTAGTTCTGCGGCTGCTCGTCGAGCCGCTGGGCGGCTTCCTCACGGCCCTGGTCCATTTCGGCCATGGCCTCGGGCACCTCGTTGGCGATGTAGTCGCCGCCGCGGCCGGTGGGCAGTCCGCCGAAGGCGTAGTTCTCGTCGAACGCGGGCGAGGCCAGCGGCCGGCGGCGCTTCTCGACCTTCTCGATGATCGGTTCCAGGCGTTTGGCCTTGGCCGCCACGGCCTTCTCGTCACGTTCGATGAACTCGGGCAGCACCTGCTTGCCCATCAGCTCGATCGACTCCATGGTGGCTTCGTGGCTGCGCGGGTTGAGCAGCAGGATGATCTCGTCGACGCCGGATTCCTCGTAGCCGCGCAGGAATTCGCGCACGGTCTCCGGGGAGCCGATGGCGCCGCGGCCGGGTCCGTAGGCGAGGGTCTCATCGCCCTTGACCGCGTCGAGGTACTTCTCCCACACCCCGGTGCGGCCGGGGGTGTGCTGGCCGGTCATGTAGTAGTGCATGATGCCGAAGGAGAAGAATCCGCCGCCGACCCCGAGGCGGTCGATGGCCTGTTTGTCGGTGGGGGCCACCATCATCGACAGGTCACCGCCGATGGCCAGGATGTTGGGGTTGAGCACGGGAATGGTCGGGGCCGCGTTCTCCTCGAACTCCTTGTAGTAGCCGCGCACGCGGGTACCGAGCGCTTCGGGTCCGGTGTAGGCGAAGCTCAGCGCGCCGATGCCCTTCTGGGCGGCCATCTGCACCGAGGAGGGGCGGGTGCAGGCGACCCACACCGGCGGGTGCGGGCGCTGGTACGGCTTGGGAATGACGTTGCGGGCGGGCATTTCGACGTGTTCGCCCTTGAACCCGGTGAAGGGCTCCTCGATCATGCAGCGGATCGCTACGTCGAGGGACTCTTCCCACTGACCGCGCTTGTCGGCGGGGTCGATCATGAAGCCGCCGAGTTCGCCGACCGAGGAGGATTCGCCGGTGCCGAATTCCACGCGTCCGCCCGAGATCAGGTCCAGGGTGGCGACGCGTTCGGCCACGCGCGCGGGGTGGTTGATGGCCGGGGGCATGTGCATGATGCCGAAGCCGAGCCGAATGTCCTTGGTGCGCTGGCTCGCCGCGGCCAGGAAGATCTCGGGCGCGGTGGAGTGACAGTACTCCTCGAGGAAGTGGTGTTCGGTGAGCCAGACGGTGGAGAAGCCGGCCTTGTCGGCGGCCTCGACCTCGTCCAGGCCCTCCTGGAACAGCAGTCGTTCGTCCTCGGGCACCCACGGCTTGGGCAGTGCGAATTCGTAGAACAGGGATATCTTCATTGGTTTCCTCCGTGGGTTGCCGAAATGTGCTGGGCCGCTATGTATCCGAAAGTCATGGCCGGGCCGATGGTGGCGCCCGCGCCGGCGTAGCTGCGGCCCATGACCGCGGCGGTGGTGTTGCCGGTGGCGTAGAGGCGATCGATCACGGTGCCGTCCGCGCGCAGGACGCGGGCGTGTTCGTCGGTGCGCAGCCCGCCGGAGGTGCCCAGGTCCCCGAGCACCATGCGGAAGGCGTAGTACGGCGGTTCGCCCAGCGGCGCCAGGTTGGGGTTGGGCAGGGTGTGGTCGCCGTAGTAGTTGTCGTAGACGCTGTCCCCGCGCCGGAAGTCGTCGTCGTGCCCGGAGCGGGCGAGGGTGTCGAAGCGTTCGGCGGTGGCGCGCAGGCGATCCGGGGGCACGCCGATCTGTTCGGCGAGCTGTTCCCAGGAGTCGGCCGTTTTGACCACGCCCGAGTCCAGCCATGCCGGGGGGATCTTCGACCCGGTGGGGACGGGCGCGAACGGGATCTTGGGCAGGGGTAGGTGCCCGGCGATCACGTAGCGCCGCCACGAGCGCGCGTCGGTGATGAGCCAGCTGGGCAGGTGGGTCACCCCGGCGCGTTCGCCCGCGAGCATGGCGTGCCCGAAGTCCATGTAGGGCGCGGCCTCGTTGATGTACCGCTCCCCCGCGCCGTTCACGATGAACTGCGCGGGCATCATGCGCTCGTTGAGCATGAATTGCATACGCCCGTCCGGCCATTGGATGGCCGGGAACCACCAGGATTCGTCCATCAGGTCGGTGTCCGCGCCGATCGCCGTACCCGCGCGGATGCCGTCGCCGGTGGCGGCGGGATTGCCGAAACTCCAGTTCTGGTCGATGACCGGCTCGTGCTCCTTGCGCCAGGCCATGTCCTGTTCGAAGCCGCCGGTGGCCAGCACCACCCCGGCGGTGGCGCGCACGCGCACCGGCCGCCCGTCGCGTTCGAGGATCGCGCCCAGGACCGTTCCGCCGGGGCCGGTGATCAACTCGGTCATCGGGGCGCCGAGCCACAGCGGGATGTCGTTCTCCCGCAGGGCCAGTCGCAGCCGGGCGACCAGGGATTGGCCGATGGCGGCGATCCGGTCGCCGAACACCCGGGCGCGGAACATGCGCCAGATGAGTTTGAGCAGTACCGCTTTGCCGCGCCAGGATTGGCGGACCCGGTAGAACTGGAGCAGGTCCTTGGGGCCGAGCCAGATGCCCTTGGGGGCGAGTGCCAGTGGGGCCAGCAGCGTCGCCTCGTCATCGCCGAGCACGCGCAGATCCAGCGGCGGCACATTGATGGTGCTGCCCTGTACGGATCCGCCCGGGCGCTCGGGGTAGTAGTCGGCGTAGCCGGGCTTCCACACGAATTCGAGCCAGCGGCTGTGCTTTTCGAGGAACTCCATCATCTCCGGCGCCTTGGCGACGTAGGCGCGCAGGCGTTCGGGGGCGACCAGGCCCTCGGTGATCGAGGCCAGGTATTCCACGACCTGTTCGGGGTCGATGTCGTAGCCGTCGCGGCGCTGGGCGGGCGCGCCGGGAACCCAGATGCCGCCCCCGGACAGCGCGGTCGAACCGCCGTAGTGCGCGGATTTCTCGACCACCAGCGTGCTCAGTCCCGCCGCTTCGGCCGCGAGCGCGGCGGTGAGCCCGCCGCCGCCCGAGCCGACGACCAGCACATCGACCGTGTGATCGAATTCGGCGTCCGAGCGCGTCGCGCGATCGTCCTCCGCTGTGGGCGTGGCTATTGCGCCGCCGGCCGGATCCGGCCCGTGCACCGGAGACTGTTCGGATGTCATGCTCGGCTCCCCTCGGCCGGTCGCGTGCCGGTGACGCTGTGCGGCAACGCTGTTCGCAGCGCGTATCCGGCGATCAGCTCGGGGGCGGGCCGGTAGTAGCGGGTGTGAGTGGTGTAGGCGCCCTGGGTCGCCAGCGCCGCGAAAGCCGCTATCCAGGTGCGGATCTCGTGGGCGGAGTTACCGGCCTCGCCGGTGATCCACGGGTTGGTCCAGGTGTCGATCTCCGGCAGGCGGTTCTCGTCGAGCAGGGCCAGGAACCGGTGATCCCAGTCGGGGTTGAGCGGGCGCAGCGCGCTGTCGCCGGTGGCGAATTCGTGTGCGGCGGCGATGACCTGGCGTTCGCGTTCGGCGCGGCGTTCGGGCGGCATCGGCCCGCCCGCGACCAGGCGCTCGCGCACCGGACCGGTCGCCGTGGCCAGGGTCGGCACGGGCGGATCGTGCGACAGCCCGCCCGAGCCGATCAGCAGGACGCGTTTGCCCAGACCGGACAGGTAGTTCCCGACCGCGGCGCCCAGTGCTCGCGCGCGGTGCACCGGGGCCAGGGGCGCGGCGACCGAGTTCAGGAAGACCGGGACGATCGGCACCGACGCGACGTCGGGGAACAGCTGCTGCAGGGGTTGCACGGTGCCGTGGTCGACGTCCATGGCCACCGACACCGCGACGTCCACGCCGGCGGCGAGGACCGCTTCGGCCATGTCCAGGGCGATGTCCCCGGCCACGGCGAGGGGGCCGCCGTAGGTGCCGTAGTCCCCGACCGCGTTGGCGGCGCTGCCGATACAGAACTGCGGCATGGTGCGGTAGAAGAAGCCGTTGTAGTGATCGGGTGCGAAGGTCACCACGAGTTCGGGGTCGAACGCGCGCACGAAGTCCGCGGCCTCGGCCACGACCGTGCCGATCTCGTCCAGCAGTTCGCGGTCGGGACCGGGGAGTTCAAGCAGTGGGCTGTGCGAGACGCAGCACAGGGCCAGCGACATCGTGTCCTCCTGGGGTCAGGGCGAGGGCGCGCAGCAGATCCGCGCTCAACTCCGGTGCCAGTTGCGCGATCGTGGCCCCGGCGACGCACCGGTCCGGGCGCAGGAACAGCACCGAGTCGCGGTGGCCGTCGAACCAGCGCTTGAGGGCCCCGGTGCGGTCGCCGACGACCGTGACGTCGGGGTCGTCGTGGTCGGCCCAGTGCAGCTGGGTGCGCGGGCGCGCGGCGACGAACCGCGCGCCGAGGGCTTTCCACTGCTCGAACGCGTGCTCGCCCAGGACTTCTCGCGGGCGGTTGTTCCAGCACAGGATCGTGAACCAGGTACCGAGCACGTCGTCGAGCAGGACGTCGGTGTGCTCGCGGGTGTCCACGCGTGGCTGGATGAACAGGGTGCCGACCGCTGATCGCGGTGAGCGCGAATGGGTGTGCGCCACCGCGCCGCGGTCGTAGCGGGGCATCGGTTTGAACCGCATGCCCAGCACGTAGCTCTTGACCGGCGGTATCGCGGCCGCGGCCCGCACCAGGGCGTCGCGCACCGCCGCCACCCGGCGATCGGTGGGCGAGATGACCCGGCCGACCAGGGTGGACAGGTCGATCATGGCGCGCGCGTGCTTGCGGCGTTCGAGATCGTAACTGTCGAGCAGGCTGTCGCGTGCGCGGCCGGTGACGACCGCGGCGAGCTTCCAGCCCAGGTTCGCCGCGTCCCGGATTCCGCTGTTGTAGCCCTGGCCCTGCCACACCGGCATCAGGTGCGCGGCGTCCCCGGCCAGGAGCATGCGCCCGCGCCGGAACTCCCCCGCGATGCGCGAGTGATGGGTGTACAGGCGCCGGCGGATGATGTCCAGGCGTTCGGGGTAGGGCACGAAGTCGGCGAGCAGTTCGGCCACGAACGCGGGATCCTCCGCGCGGGCGTCACTTTCGTGATCGTGGATCATGAATTCGAAGCGCCGGATGCCGTGCGCGATGGACACCGACACGTTCGGGCGCGCGGGATCGGCGGCGACCTCGATGTTGGGGTGCCCGAGCGGATCGGTGGCGATGTCGACCACGAGCCAGCGGGTCGGGGAGGTGGTGCCCTCGAAGGACACGCCCATCTGTTTGCGGGTGGCGCTGCGCCCGCCGTCGCAGCCCACCACGTAGGCGGCGCTGATCAGGCGCGGCCCGGCGGGGGTGTCGAGTTCGACGGTGACGCGCGAGCCGGTGTCCACGCAGGTGGCCATCGCCGCGGACCAGGCCACCTCGACGACCGGGTAGCGCTCGAGGCCCGCCAGCAGTTCGGCGTCGACCAGCGGCTGGACGAACCCGTTGCGCTTGGGCCAGCCGAAAGAGGTGTCCGCGGGCGCGATTTCGGCCAGCAGGCGACGTTCGTGGTCGACGAATCGCATGATCTGGTCGGGGGTGGTGTGCGGGAGCACCCGGTCGATGAGACCGATCGACTGGAAGGTGCGCAGGGATTCGTCGTCCAGGCCGACCCCGCGCGGGTAGTCGATCAGGGTCTCGCGTTCCTCGGCGACGAGGGTGCGCACGCCGTAGCCGCCGAGGGCGTTGGCCAGGGTCAGGCCCACCGGTCCGGCGCCGACGATGAGTACGTCGACTTCGGTGACAAGGGGATTCGCCGATCCGGTCATCTCACTCCGCCAGCAGGAAGCCCACGTGCAGGGCGTCGAAGGTTTTGGCGTCCTCGTACTGGGGCCAGTGCCCGCAGCCGGGCATCAGCTCGAAGCGCGCGCCGGGGATCATCGAGGCGATCCGGCGGCCCTCGGCGACGTCCGCGGTGGGGTCGTCGCTGGTCCACACCACCAGCGTGGGGGCGGTGATGCGGCCGTAGTCGCCGGGGCCCAACAGGTTCCGGGCTCGGATGACGGGGTCCTGCAGGGCCATGATGTCGCTCATGGCGGCCACGAAACCGGGTTGCCGGTAGATGCGCTGGCGGCTGGCGACGACGTCGTCGTAGCCCTTGGACTTGTCGGCCATCAGCCACTTGATGCGGGCCTGCACGGTGTCCCAGTCCGGGTCCGAGACCGCCGCCATCGACAGACTCACGATGCGGGCCATGACCTGCGGGTCGGCTTGGGAGCCACCGGCGGTGTTGAGCACCAGTCGCCGGACGCGGCCGGGATGGTCGATCGCCAGGCGCGCGGCGACCCAGCCGCCGAGCGATTCGCCGCTGATATGGGCGCGGTCGACCCCGATCTCGTCCAGGAAGCGCACCAGATGCTCGACGTAGTGCGCGATTTCGAGCGGGTGCCCGGGCTTGTCGGTGTATCCGTGCCCGAGCATGTCGATCGACCAGGTCGAGAAGTGCTCGGCGTGCGCGGCCAGGTTGCGGACGTAGGCTTCGGCGTGCCCGCCCGAACCGTGCAACAGCACGAGTGTGGGTTTGTCGCGGTCACCGGCGTGCAGGTAGCGGGTGCGTACCCCGCCCACGTCGAGATAGCCCTGGGTGAACGCGACCCCTTGCAGGTCGCTCCAGATGCTTTCGTACTCGGCCACTGTCGTCTCTCCGTCCACCGTGTTCACAGCTCCGCCGATTTGCCGGTCGCGGCGGCGTGCCCGGCGCGGAAACCGAAAACCATGCCGGGGCCCAGGGTTCCGCCCGCCCCGCCGTAGGCGCGGCCGGTGACCCCGGCCATCGCGTTGCCCGCGGCGAACAGCCCGGGGATGACCGAGCCGTTCACGTGCAGCACCCGGCCGTCGCGGTCGGTGCGCGGGCCGCCCTTGGTGCCCATCGCGCCGACGGTGACCGGGACCGCGTAGTAGGGAGCGGTGTCCAGGGGGCCGAGGGTCCGCCCGGCCGCGGTCGCGGCGTGTTCGTCGCCCCAGTAGCCGTCGTAGGCGCTCGCCCCACGCCCGAAGTCGGGGTCGTGGTCGTGGGCCACCGCGTGATTCCAGGCGGTGACGGTCGCGCTCAGTCCGGCCGGGTCGATGCCGGTCTTGCCCGCGAGCTCGGCGAGATCGGCCGACTCGCAGAACCATTCGGGCACCGGGTCGCCGGGGGCGACGCCCAGGAAGCCGTAGCGGCGCAGGTGTTCGGCGTCGAAGACGATCCAGCCGGGGTCGTTGACGTAGCCGCCGCGCGGGTCGAGGTAGTGGAAGGCGCCGGACATGGCGTTGTACTCACCGGCCTCGTTGACGAAGCGCCGCCCGGCCCGGTTGACCATGATGCTGCGCGGGCGGGTGCGCTCCAATCGCACACTGCGACTGCGTGGCCGGCCCTCGATGGTGTCGCCGGGGATCCGCACGATCGGCACCCACCAGGCTTCGCTCATGGTGCCCAGTTCCGCGCCGTGCGCCATGGCCATGCGCAGTCCGTCGCCGGTGTTGTTGGGCGGGGACACCGGACCGTGCATCGGGCCGCGCAGGTACGCGCGCACCAGGCGCTCGTCCCATTCGAAGCCGCCGGTGGCCAGCACGACGCCGCCGCGGGCGCGCACGCGGATCGGCCCGTCGGCGGTGTCCAGGCGAACGCCGGTGATGACGCCCGCCGCGTCGGCGAGGAGCTCGACCGCGCGCGATCCGGTGCGGATCTCGACCCCGGCCGCCAGGACCCCGGCCAGCAGGCTCGCCACCAGCGCGGTGCCCGCCACGCACAGGTCCGCGTCGGCGGCGGCCGAAGCATGCAGTCGCGCACGGGTTTCGGCGTCGAAGCCGACGTTGCTCCAGTCGGCGGGAAAGGCCGTCAGGCGGTCCCGCCAGGGGCCGAGGCTGGCGAGGTCGAAGGCGGCCGCGCTCAGGGACCGGCCGCCGCCGGGCCGTCCGCCGGGCAGTTCGGGTTTGTAGTCGGGGAAGGCGCCAGCGACCTCGAAACGCAGCGGGCTGTGCGCCTCGACGAACTCGATCATGCGCGCGCCGGTGCGGACGAAGACCTCCACCAGGTCGTCGTCCATCGAATCCAGGGCCTGGGCGTGCAGATAGCTCAGCGCGTCGGCGACGGTCAGCGGGCCGTCGGCGGCGCGATCGTGGGCCGGGATCCAGGCGATGCCGCCCGAAACCGCGCTGGTGCCGCCGACGGTGGCGGCCTTCTCGCACACCAGGGTCGAGGCGCCGGCGGTGGCGGCGGTCAGCGCGGCGGTCAATCCCGCGGCGCCACTGCCCAATACGACGACGTCGACCTCGGTGTCCCAGGCAAGGGTGAGCGAATCCTGTTGCGAAGACACAGCTCTAGACCTCGATTCTCGAATAGCCAGAATCGTATTCTCACAGTCTCGATATCGCAATCTCTTCCTGACCGCTCGCGGCCACCAGCGAGACGACGGCGGCAGCCTCGGCGCCTCCGCACACCGCACCGGACCTGCGCGAATACGCCAGTCTTGCCGAGCGAAAACCGCGAGAGTACTGTTCTCACAAGACGAGAATGACGTTTCGATCAGACGAGAGGCGCGCGATGAGACTGCTGCCGGACGGCACCCGCACCCCGGTGATCGACGCCAGCGTGCATATCTTCTTCGCCTCCAACGCCGACATGCGCGCGCACCTGCGCGAACCCTTCACCAGTCGCGGCATCCCCGACGCCGAAATGGACTGGTACGGCGCACCCGGCGGCGAATACGCGCCCGGCACCCGCGGCCCGGACAAGCGCTACCCGGGCTCGGACCCGGAGCTGGTAGCCGAGCACCTGTTCGCCGACCGCGGCGTGGATGTCGCGGTGCTGCACCCGATGACCCGCGGCATCCTGCCCGACCGGCACCTGACCACGGCCGTGCTGTCCGCGCACAACGACATGATGGTCACCCGCTGGCTCGAGCACGAGGTCCACGGGCCGCGCTTTCGCGGCACCCTGCGCGTGAACCCCGAGGACATCACCGGCGCGCTGCGCGACATCGCCCGCTGGGGTGAACACCCGCGCGTCGTGCAGATCGGCATCCCGCTGCAATCGCGCGAACTGTACGGCAAACCGCAGTTCTGGCCGCTGTGGGAAGCCGCCGCTGCCGCCGGTC
This sequence comes from Nocardia sp. NPDC055321, assembly GCF_053645575.1. Taxonomy (NCBI): domain Bacteria; kingdom Bacillati; phylum Actinomycetota; class Actinomycetes; order Mycobacteriales; family Nocardiaceae; genus Nocardia; species Nocardia sp. NPDC055321. Next base: position 8,216 of record NZ_JBSHMS010000033.1, on the reverse strand, counting down.
TGCCGGTGGCGATGCACATCGAGACCGGGGAGTCGATCGGCCTGCCGCCCACGCCGTCCGGGCACACCCGCACCTACGAGCAGTACCTGGGCTTCATGGCGCTCAACTACGTCTACCACCTGATGAACATGATCGCCGAGGGCGTCTTCGAGCGGTTTCCCGGACTGCGGGTGGTCTTCGCCGACGGCGCGGGCGACATGCTCACCCCGTTCAGCTGGCGCATGGACACTTTCGGCCGCCCGCACCTGGAACAGACCCCGTGGGCGCCGCGCATGCCGAGCGACTACCTGCCCGGGCACGTGCATTTCGTACACGGCGCGCTCGACGGGCCCGGGGATACCGACTTCGCCGCCGATTGGCTCGACTTCACCGGCAAGGCCGACATGGTCATGTTCGGGTCCAGCTATCCGCACTGGCACGGCACCGACCTCGACGCGCTGCCCGCGACCCTGCGCCCGGACCAACGCGACAAGCTTTACTGGCGCAACGCATCCCGGCTGTACGGCATCGACATCCCCGCCCCGGCCGCGGCCCGCTGAGCGCCGCAGACAGGACGATCATGACCTTGGCACACGAACGCGTTCCCGAGACCACCCCGGACATGGTTCCGCTGCGCGTGGTCGATTCCGATGTGCACCCGGTCCCCCGGCGCGGCGAACTGGTGCAGTACATCCCCGAACCGCTGCGCAGCTCCTACTTCCTGAGCCACCGCGTCGGGGACACCATCCTCTACGACGCCCCCGACTACGCGCACTCGCTCGCCATGCGTGTGGACACCTTCCCCGCCGACGGCGAATTCCCCGGCAGCGACCCCGAACTGGCCTTCCGGCAACTGATCCTGGACGCCGGCTCCGACATCGCCATCCTCGAACCCACCGTCAAGGCCGCGCGCATCCCCGAGGCCACCTCCGCGCTGGCCACCGGCATCAACCACTGGCTGGCCAACCACTGGCTGGACCCCCGCAACAACTGGCATCGACGCTGGCGCGGTTCGATCTGCGTGGCCATCGACGACCCGGTGGCCGCGCTGCGGGAGATCGAGTTCTGGGCCGGGCACGAGTACATGGCGCAGATCCTGATCAAGGCCGAGCCCCGGCCCTCGTGGGGCGACCCGAAATACGATCCGATCTGGGCCGCGGCCACCAAACACGACCTGGTCGTCAGCTGCCATCTCAGCCGCGGCGCGTTCGAGACCATGCCCATGCCGCCGGTCGGATTCCCCAGCTACAACCACGATTTCATGGTCACCTACTCGCTGCTGGCGGCCAACCAGATCATGAGCCTGATCTTCGACGGCGTCTTCGACCGGCACCCGGCGCTGCGGATCGTGTTCGTCGAACACGCCTTCACCTGGATCCTGCCGCTCATGTGGCGCATGGACGCGATCTACGCCCGGCGCGGATCCTTCACCGGGATCAAACGCAAACCCAGCGAGTACGTCAAAGAGCACATCAGATTCACCACCCAGCCGCTGGACTACCCCGAGGACAAGACCGAACTCACCCGGGCCTTCGAATGGATGGAAGCGGACAAGATCCTGCTCTACTCCTCGGACTACCCGCACTGGACCTTCGACGATCCACGCTGGCTGGTCAAACACCTGCCCCCGGCCGCGCGCGAGAAAGTCATGTGCCGCAACGGCATCGAGACCTACCACCTACCCGAAACCGTGCCCGCGCTGACGGGTCAGCGGCGCGTGGTGTTCTGAGATGAGCACCGAACCCACACCGCCCCGGCTGGCCCAGGGGCGCGAGCACGTGGTGGCCACCGTCGCCGAAATCCCGCCCGGCACCTCGAAAGTCGTGCCCATCGGGCGGCACGGGGTCGGGGTGTACAACGTCGGCGGCGTCTTCTACGCCATCGCCAACTACTGCCCGCACGAAGGCGGTCCGCTGTGCGCGGGCCGCACCCGCGGGCACACGGTCGCGGACGACTCGGTGCCGGGCGACGCGGTGATGGTGCGCGACGGCGAGTTCATCTATTGCCCTTGGCACCAGTGGGGATTCGAACTCGCCACCGGGACCACGGCGGTCAAACCCGAATGGAGCATCCGCACCTACCCGGTGCGGGTGTCCGGTGATGACGTCATCGTCTCCGCGTGAGCCGGGCGCCGGCCCGCACCGATCCCGCGGCCCGGCCCACCGGTCACGACGACACCGCCCCGGCTCGAACAGGACGCCATGCTGAATTCCTTCCGGACCTCCGGAATCACCGTCGCCACGGCGCCCGGCTGCCCGCCCCGCCTGCTGCGAACCACCTGGGAGACCGAGGATCTCGGCGCCTACCTGGCCGAAGGCGGCTACGGGCCGATCTCCTCGGCCGCGGCGGTGCTCGAGCAGGTGCGCGCCGCCGGCCTGCGCGGACGCGGGGGCGCGGCTTTCCCGCTGGCGACCAAACTCGCCACTGTCCGCAAGGCATGCGTGGCTGGGCAGCGGACCGTCGTGGTGGCCAACGGTGAAGAAGGCGAGCCGGTTTCGGTCAAGGACAAGTGGCTGCTGCGTACGCGCCCGCACCTGGTGCTGGACGGGGTGCGCATCGCGGCCGCCGTGGTCGGCGCCGACCACGCCCGGCGGGCAATCACCGCGGGCCGCGCCGCCCCCGGCGGGGGAGCCGCGCGCACCGACCGCGGCCCCGCCCCCCCCCCCTA
>NZ_JBSHMS010000033.1:0-5559 GCF_053645575.1 Nocardia sp. NPDC055321 | reverse complement strand
GACCACGCCTACGTGTATCTCTCGGATGCCGACGCCGCGCGCGCCGTCGACGGCGCGCTGACCGAGCTCGACGCGGCCCCGCGCGAATTGCCCTGGCCCGTCATCGAAGTGGTGACCGTGCCGCCCGCCTACGTGGCCGGGGAGGAAACCGCCGCCGTGCGTGCCATCGACGGCGGGCCCGCGCTGCCCTCGGACAAGCCGCCGCGCCCGTTCGAACAGGGTGTGCGCCAACGGCCCACGGCGGTCAGCAATGTCGAGACCCTGGCCCAGCTGGCCTGGATACACCGGCACGGAGCGGCCGCGTACCGATCCGCGGGCACCGAACACTCCCCCGGCACGTTCCTGGCCACCGTGACCGGCGGTGACCGGCCACCGGCGCTGTACGAACTGCCCTATGGGTACCGGGTCGCGGATCTGCTCACCCTGCATGGCATTTCGCCCAATTCCGTGCGCGGGGCGCTGCTGGGCGGCTACTTCACCGGCATGGCGGATCGCGGAATAGTCGATGCCCGCCTGGACCACGAATCCCCGGCAGCCCACGGCGTTGCCCTGGGCTGTGGATCGCTGTCCGTCCTGACCACCGAATGTCCTGTCGCGGTTGCGGCCTCGCTGCTGGAGTACTTCCGGCGCGAGAACGCCGGACAGTGCGGATCGTGCTTCAACGGCACCGCCGCCATGGCCGCGGTCGCGGTCGCCCTGCGCGAAGGTCACGCCGGCACAGACGATCTGGCCCGATTGCGGCGCTGGTCGACGGTGCTGCGCGGGCGCGGCGCGTGCGGCACCCTCGACGCGGCCACCAATACCGCGGCCGCGCTGCTGGACCGCTTCGGCGCCGAAGTGCAAGCGCACCTGGACAACCGGTGCCCGGACTGCGCGACGCACGCATATCTCGCGGACATCCCGTTCGCGGTGTGGGAGGGGAACCCGTGAAGATTCGCCTCGACCGCACCCTGTGCGACGGCTTCGGCCTCTGCGCCAAACACGCGCCCGCGCATTTCCCGCTCGACGACTGGGGCTACGCGAGCCTGGCCGGCGACGGCGTCATCGCGGACCCGGACCACGACGCGGTGACCCGCGCCCTGCTCGACTGCCCGGTGCACGCCATCATCGCCATGCCCGAACCCGCCACTCCCCGCCACTCCGCGCTGCCTGAAAGCACCGCACCACAACACAATTCGGAGGATCAACTCATGTCCGGTGCCAAACTGCTGGTCTTCTCCAACGCCGTCGCCGACCGGGACGCCGAGTTCAACGACTGGTACGACACCACCCACCTGGCCGACGTCACCGCGGTCCCCGGCGTCGTCGGCGGCGCCCGCTACGAGATCGCCGCCACCGACATCCCCGGACAGCCCGCCCCCGCACACCGCTACCTGGCGGTCTACGACCTGGACGGCGAACCCGAGGCGGTGCTGGCGGAGTTCTTCCAGCACGCTCGCGCGGGGAAGATCCCCCTGAGCGAGACCCTGGACCTGACCTCGGTGGCCATGACGGTGTGGCGTCCCCGCTGAAACCGTTCCCCCGCATCACCGTAGGAGCCGCGCCATGCCCGCACCCGATCCCACTGAGATCATCCGCTACGACAAGGATCCCCAGACCCGCATAGCGACCATCACCTTCGACCGCCCCGAACACCTCAACGCCCCGACCATGGCCGCCCGCCTGCGCTACGCGGACCTGCTGCACCGGGCCAACATCGACGACGAGGTCAAGGTACTGGTGGTGCGCGGGGCGGGCGCGGACTTCGGCACCGGCGCGGATCTGCCCGAATTCCTGGAGGTGCAGAACGACCCGGATCAGGGGCCGCGCCTGAGCGAATACCGGATCGGTCCCGACGAGGTGCGTTATCCCCCACCCGGATCGTTCCGCCACGGCGCGAGCATCGGGCAGTGGTACGCCAACGCCGGCGCGGGCTGCCGCAGCCTGCAGGAATTCAAGAAGATCAGCATCGTCGAGGTCAAGGGCTACTGCTACGGCTGGCACTTCTACCAGGCCACCGATGCCGACCTCGTCATCTCCTCCGACGACGCGCTCTTCGGGCATCCGGCCTTCCGCTACTACGGCTGGGGCCCGCGCATGTGGACGTGGGCGCAGACCATGGGGCTGCGCAAGTTCCAGGAGATGGTCTTCACCGGACGGCCGTTCACCGCCCAGGAGATGCTGGACTGCAACTTCCTCAACCGGGTCGTCGCCCCGGCCGATCTCGAGGCCGAAACCGAGAAGTACGCCCTCGCGTGCTCCCGCAACCGGCCGACCGACACGGTCTTCATGCAGAAGATCTTCTTCGAGATCATGAAGCAGCATCAGGGCGAGTACATGGGCAGTCTGCTCAGCGGCATCTTCGAATCCTTCGGCGGCCACGCCCGTCCCGACGCCGACGAACTCATGCTCGCCGACGCCCACGCCGCGGGCCTGAACAACTCGGTCAAGGACAACGACGCCGCGTTCCCGCCCGATTTCCGGCTCAGCAAATCCGGCCGCAAGAAGAAGGCCAAGAAGCGCGCGTCCTAGCCCGGCGCCGAACCCAGACAGGACCGTCATGCCCTCGGTAGTGATCAACGACGGCCACGTCGTCTACGACATCCTCGGCGACACCGGCGAACTCATCGTGCTGACCCCCGGCGGCCGCTTCGGGATGGACATCCCGGGCCTGCGGCCGCTGGCCGAGGCGCTGGTGGCCGGCGGCCACCGGGTGCTGCTGTGGGACCGGCCCAACTGCGGCGCGTCCGACGTCCAGTTCTTCGGCCACACCGAATCCCACATGCGCGCGGACACCCTGCGCGGCTTGCTGACCGCGCTCGAACTCGGCCCCTGCGTGCTCGCGGGCGGATCGGGTGGCGCCCGCGACTCCATGCTCACCGCGATCCTGTACCCGGAACTGGTGTCGCGCCTGGTGCTGTGGAACATCGTCGGAGGCGTCTACGGAACCCTCAATCTCGGCGCGCACTACATCCTGCCGAGCCTGCAGGCGGTCCGCGGCCGGGGCATCGACGGACTGCTGCGCCTGCGGGAGTGGCGCGACCGGATCGAGGCCAATCCGCGCAATCGCGAACGCCTGGAGAGCCTGGATCGCGAGGAGTTCCTGCGTCTTTCGCTGCGCTGGCTACAGGCCTACGTCCCCAAGCCCGGCCAGACGATCCCCGGCGTGGACGACGAGCTGTTCGACCGGATCCAGGTGCCGACCCTCATCGTGCGCGGCGGCGCGAAAGACCTCGACCACCCCAAACGCACCTCCCTCGAGGTGCACTGTCTGATCGAGAACTCGGTCCTGATCGACCCACCCTGGCCCGAGGACGCCTGGGAACGAGCGATGGAGGAGTTCATGACCGGCCGCACCGACCACTACAACATGTTCGACACCTGGGTACTGGCCGCGCCGGAGATCCTGAAGTTTCTCGCGGAACAGTGAGTACGGGCCGAATGCCCGAATATCCCCGCTGCGAACAGGCGATGCGATTGCTTCGTTACAGACGTCGTGGATTGACGAATACCAGAGAACCCTGAGAGCGCTGGCGGCGGCGAAATGCGGCCGGGTGTGCGTCCCGAATTCCGCTCGAGACGAGTAGTTGGCTACTCGTGTCGGGGGTTCGTGTGCGGCGGATCATTTCTCGAATGGAGGTGAAACGTTCACAGCCGTATCCGACGCTCGAAGGAGAAGAAGATGTTCGACTTGCGCTTGCTCGGTGGAACAGTCCGAGTCGACGGCAAAGATGCCGACGACTGGCCCGATCCCGACGACTGGATCCACACCGCGCATTCAATCAATCGCCCGGTTCCCCAGGACGGGCAGTGGCACTCTCTCAATGTCCCGACCGTCAGGTGGGGAGGCGAATGCCGTCTCGAGATCGACGTGAACGCTCACGTCAATTCCGACAAGACGGTGTGGATCCACGGCTGGTCATACTTCTACGAAGGCGCGTCCGAGGACACCGGCGAAGAGGAAGACCGTCAGGAGATCGATTTCGTCGTTCCGCGCAATTCCTCGACCTACCTGCTGCCGTACGAGCAGTGGTACGAGCTGCGCAACGAGGTGCTGATCGGACCCGAGGACTTCGCCAGGGTCGGCTTCAGCTTGACCAACAACATAACCGAATAGGGCGGTCGGCAGCGGGGGCGCACTGCCGTCCCCCGCCCCGAGCCGGGCGGCCACCATCTTCGCAATCTCGCCCAGTTCCGCGGCGATCTCGGCGGCCAGTCCGGACCCACCCACGTCGCGCCGCGTGCCTTGCACGGCCCGGCCCTTCGGCACGCCCGAGTACCAGCTCATTTCGCAGACCGCGCTCGCGGCGGTGTGCGGTCGGAACCTGTTGCGGCACAGCGTGCTCAGAACTAGCGCACAGCGACGAACCGTGATCCGAGCGTGGCGTGGCTACCCCCGGTTGATGTGTTCGAACCCCTGAGCTAGCTTGTAATTCGCGCACCCGGTGAACGGTGCGCTGCGGGCCGACTACTTGGGAGACCGGCCGTTGAAGAAACCGCGAATGCTGTTCTCGGGGCGGGGTTTCTGGGCGGGCGGGCGGGATAGGGATCTCTGTGCAATTCGACGCCGTTGCCCGGCATGTACGCCAGCGGCCGGCTACTTATTTGTTGATCGCCGCGAACGTGCTGGTCTATTTCGTGCAGCTGGCATACCCGACGCTGTCGGAGCTGTTCTGCACCCTCGGACGGGGGAGCCTGCGAGACGGTCAGTTGTACGTCTTCGACGGGAATCAGCACCCGGGCTACACGCCGGTAGGTATTGCCACCGGCGAGTGGTACCGAGTGCTCACCGGCAGTTTTCTGCACCTCGAGCCCGACGAAGGGGTCGGTACAGCGCATATCGCGTCGAACATGTTGTGGCTGTGGCTTTTCGGGCGCGCGCTCGAGCCGATGGTCGGTACCGCTCGCTTGCTGGCGCTGTATCTGGGCTCCGCCGTCGGCGGTGGGCTCATGGTGTATCAGCTCGCGCCGGATACCCCGACGGTCGGTGCCTCGGGAGCGGTGTACGGCCTGGTCGCCGCGTATTTCGTACTGTCCCTGCGGAACAGGGGTGAACGAAAGTCCGTCGGCACGCTCACCGCGATGTTCCTGATCTGGCTGGTGATCTCGGCGTATGTCACCTCGTGGCAGGGGCATCTGGGTGGGTTCGTGACCGGCGCGGTGATCGGTGTTGTTTATCTCCTGCTCGAACCCCGCCCGCGTCCCACTCGCAAGGACTTCACTCCGGCGTGGCACCCTGACCGCATCTGACCGGCGATCCGTGTGTATTTCGCTGCTCCACAGTCGATCTGGCAACCTTGGCCTGACGATGTGCGGCACACATCGATCGCCACCGCGGCAAGGAACGGGCACGCGGGAGCGAGGCCTGGCCTTTTGTGCGGCTAGGCGGCGGGGGAGAGTTCGAGTGCTTGTGCGCGAAGGGAGTTCAGCAGGCGGGCCAGTATTCGGGAGATCTGCATCTGGGAGACGCCGAGGATCTTGGCGATCTGGTCCTGGGTCATGTCGCGTCCGTAGCGCATGCACAGGATCGTGCGTTCGGTGTCGGTGAGCCCGGCCAGCAGCGGGCCCAGGGTCAGCGAG
>NZ_JBSHMS010000032.1:0-88195 GCF_053645575.1 Nocardia sp. NPDC055321 | reverse complement strand
CAGCCGATAACTGGCACACCCTGCGCGGGGTGAACAGCTACCGGACCTTCTGAACGTGGGTGTTGCCCGCATCGAGGACGGTGCCGTCGGCGCCGACCGGCGCGACGTCCGGGACGGGAGCGCCGTGCTCGTCGACCAGAGCGGAGTGGATCTCGCCGGGGGCGAACGCGTGGCGTTCTCCCCATTGGCGCAGGGTGAGAATGACCGGGAACAGGTCGCGCCCGGCGTCGGTGAGCACGTACTCCTGCCGACGACCCGACGCCGCGGTGCGCTGGGCCAGCAGCCCGTGCGCGATCAGCTTGTGCAGGCGGTCGGTGAGGATGTTGCGGGCGATGCCGGTGCGTCGCTGAAACTCGGTGAACGACCGCACCCCGTCCATCGCGTCGCGGATGACCAGCAGGCTCCATCGGTCGCCGACCAGGTCGAGCGCGCGAGCGGCGGGGCACTCGGGGTCGGTCCAATCGAGGTTGGGAGCGCGAACGGGGCTGCGCGGCATGACACCTCCCGATGAGTTGCGGATTGCAACCATTATGACTTACCTTCGAAACAGTTGCAATTCGCTACTGATTGAGGGCTGTTATGAACATGTGGCGTCGGTTGCTGCTCGCCACGGTCTGTGGTGTCGCCGTGGCGAGTATCTATGCCGCGCAACCGGTTCTGGCATCGATGGGACACGATCTCGGCCTCTCGCCCGGCCTCGCCGGGTGGGTCGTCTCGATCGCCCAGTTCGGTTATCTGATCGGGTTGGTCCTGCTGGTGCCGCTCGGTGATGTGGTGGCCGACAGACGTCGGCTCATGGCCGTCCATCTGGCGCTCACCGCGGTGGGCATGATCCTGACGGCCTCGGCGTCGACCGGGTGGGTGGCGTTCGCGGGGCTGGCGGCGGCCGGGTTGTTCGCGGTCGTGGTGCAGACCACCGTGGCCTACGCGGCCTCGGTCTCCGCGCAGGCCGAACGTGGACGCACCATCGGCATCGTGACCTCGGGCGTCGTGGTCGGGATCCTCGGCGCGCGGGTCGTCGCCGGCATGCTCGCCGACCTGTGGGGCTGGCGCAGCATCTACGTCGCGCTCGCGGTGCTCTCACTCGCACTCGCGGCCCTCGTTCCCGCCGTATTGCCGCGGGAAGAGCGCCCGCACCGTCTCGCGGGATACCGCAGAGCCGTCGTCTCACTCGGCGGACTGTTCCGCAACCGCACCTTCCTGACGCGCGGACTCATCGCGTTCTTCCTGTTCGCCTCGTTCGGAACCCTGTGGAGCGGACTGTCTTTGCCGCTGTCGGGCGCGGGGTGGCAGCTGAGCGAAACGCAGATCGGCCTGTTCGGCCTCGCCGGGCTAGCCGGCGCACTCGGCGCCGCACGCGCGGGACGATGGGCGGACGCGGGACGGGCCCGCCTGGTCTCCGGCCTCGCGCTCATCCTGCTCATCGGCTCGTGGGTAGCGACCGCGCAGCTGGCATGGTCCCTGTGGACCCTCGTCATCGGAATCGTGGTGCTCGACTTCGCGGTTCAGGCCGTGCACGTGAGCAACCAGCACGTACTCACCGCCTCGTTCCCGGAACGCCTAAGTAGCGTCATCGGCGGCTACATGGTCTTCTACTCCCTCGGCTCCGCCCTCGGCGCGGCCACCACCACCGCCGTGTTCACTGCCCACGGCTGGATGGGCTCGAGCCTGCTCGGCGCCGGATTCGCCGTTTGTGCGCTGATTGTGTGGGCGACTGATAGACGAATCCCTGTCGGCGGCGCGGACTTTCGACCCGAGGCAACAGATACGCGTCGGCCGTCGGCGGCAATGAACTGCTCGAGCCACACGTAGCGGAATAGCCCCCGGAGCTTTCGAGCGACCCCGACGGGCTCGGTAGGTTGTGCGGGGAACTTATCGACAGCGAAATTAGCGGTCGGCGAACACCGCAGAGGGCATGCCGGTTGACGAATGCCCAGATCGATTCGGGCTCGGCGAGGTCTGACCGGGCCCCTGTCCTCATGCACCACCCACCGCGCGATGGAACCTCGTTGTCAGGCGGGCGAACGCCTCCGCGAGCTCGTCTCCGTCGATCACCTCGAATTCGGCGTCGAGTTGAGTCAGCAACAGCGCGAGTCGATCCGGGTCGGTGGCACCCATCTCGACGCGACATGTGAACTCGTCAACCACCTCGATGTCCACCGGGATCGGGATCTTCGCAGCGACCTCGGCGGCGGACGCATGCACCAGAACCCGGGCGCGATACGTCCAGGCCGCCTTGCTGACCCGACCGACAACGTAGGCGACGGCATCATCCTGCGGGATCTCGCGCGGCCGGAACCGCGCACCCGTCGGCGTGGACGGGCCCATGCGGTCGACGCGGAAGATCCGCCAGTCGTCGCGGTCCAGATCCCACGCGAGCAGGTACCACAGCGGACCCCAGCTCACCAGCCGATGTGGTTCGATGTGGCGGGCCACCGGACCGACCCCGGACCTGGTGTACGCGAACCGGAGTCGTTCGTGGCCGCGGATCGCGGCGGCGACCGTGCCGAGCACCGAGAGATCGAGGGGCGGACCGGCCTCCGGTACGACGCTCGTCGCCTCGCGTACCGCCTCGACGCGGCGCCGCAGGCGGGACGGCAGTACCTGCTCCAGCTTCGCGAGCGCGGTGAGCGCTGTCTCCTCGACCCCGAGCCCCTGGGTCGCGACCGCGCCCAGTCCGACCGCGACGGCCACGGCCTCGTCGTCATCGAGCAGCAGCGGGGGCATGGCAGTCCCGGCCGCGAGCCGGTAGCCGCCCGTCACGCCCGGGCGCGCGTCCACGGGATAGCCCAGCGACCGCAACCTACCGATATCGGCGCGCACGGTCCGCGTGCTCACCTCCAGGCGGTTCGCGAGCTCGGCGCTCGTCCAATCCCGTTTGAGCTGGAGCAATGACAGTAGTTCGAGCAACCGGGCCGAGGTCTCCAACATGTTTTCGATCATCCCAGCTATTGCGGAAGCTATGTTTCCGCAATAGCTGGGACCGTGGGCGTCATGATCGAATCCAACGCACTCACCCCGTTCCGTATCGCCGTCGCGCAGGCCGACATCGATGATCTTCACGACCGTCTGACTCGTACGCGGTGGCCTGTCGCCGTGCCGGGGCGAGACGATCGCGCCGACTTCAGCCGGGGCATCCCGCTCGTGTATCTGCAGGAGCTCGCCGAGTACTGGCGGGACGGCTTCGACTGGCGTGCCCGGGAAGCCGAACTCAATGAGTACCAACAGTTCACGACGGTCGTCGACGGCCAGAGATTCCATATCGTCCACGTGCGATCGGAGAATCCGCACGCCACCCCGCTGCTGCTGAACCACGGGTGGCCGGGCTCGTTCGTCGAGTACCAGCGGCTCATCCCGCTGCTGACGGGCGAGTTCCATGTGGTCATCGCGTCGCCGCCCGGCTTCGGGTTCTCGACGCCGCTGTCGGCGCCCGGCTGGGAGCTGGCGCGAACGACGGACGCCTTCGCCGAGATCATGACGCGTCTGGGCTACAAGAGGTTCGCGGCCCACGGCACCGACCTCGGTTCCGGAATCACCGCTCGCCTCGCCGCGCTCTACCCGGAGCGTGTGATCGGCACGCATACCGGCGCGGATCCCAGGTTGCTCGGGTTGGTCGGCGTCAAGTTCCCCGTCCCGGATGGTCTGTCCGAGAACGAGATCGCCCAACTCGAGGCGCTGCGTATGGAAGCCGTCGCAGAGCGCGGCTATCTGGAGATGCAGAACCACCGCCCCGACACGATCGGCCCGGCGCTCACCGACTCACCGGTCGCGCAGCTCGCGTGGATCGCCGAGAAGTTCAAATCCTTGGCCGCCGGCGACAAACGGACGCCGGACGAATCGGTCGACCGCGACCAACTCCTCGCCAACATCAGCCTGTACTGGTTCACGCGCAGCGGTGAGTCGAGCGCGCAGTTCTACTACGAGGCCGAGCACTCCGGACTCGACCTGCTCATGCCGTCGGGCGTGCCTGCCGGGTGGGCGGTGTTCGGTACCCACCCACTCGTGCGCCGAACGATGGACCCCTGGAAGGCGATCGGCCACTGGAGTGAGTACACCGAAGGCGGGCATTTCCCCGCGATGGAGGTGCCGGAGCTGCTCGCGGACGAAATCCTCGCCTTCTTCCGCGGTCTTTCCTGACCCGGTCGGTGCCGCGGCGGGTCGCCGGTTCATCGTTCGGCCGGTGGCGGGTTCGGCGGGGAGAATTGCGGCGAGCACACATTCTCCGAACGGGGAGGCGGCATGCGGCGGGTCGTGGTTCTGGGGCGAGGCGGCGCGGGTAAGTCGCGGTTCGCCGCGCGGCTGGGGGCAGTCACGGGCTTGCCGGTCATCGAACTGGACAAGCTCTTCTGGCCGCCGGACCTCACTCCCCTGCCCGCGCACCGGTGGCGCGAGATCCAGCAGCAGCTCGTCAGCGAGGAGGCATGGATCCTCGACGGCGACCTCGGCCCCTACGACGCCCTCGAGGTTCGCCTCGAACCCGCCGATACCGTTGTGGTCCTGAACTTTTCGCTGTGGCGCTGCGCATGGCAAGCCGCTCGCCGTTCACAGGAGAGCCTGGCCTTCTGGAGCTGGGTCGTCACCTACCGGCGCCGCAGCCTTCCCGCGATCATGGCCGCGCTGCGGGAGCACGCTGGGACGGCCGAGATCCATGTTCTGCGCGGGCCCGACCAGCTCGCGGGTTTTCTTGCCCGGGCCGCGCGTCCATCTGCGTGAGCTGCGGAGCGCTCCGAGCACCCCCGCGCGAAGATCGGCAATCGCGATCTGACCGCCGATAACGTTTGGTTATCGGCGGTCAGAGCGCGGTCGATCATTTTGACGATTCTGCGATTTCGTTTCGTTGGTTTCGTGTGGGAATGACGTAACGAACGAAACGATATGGCGGCCACCGATTCGCTCGTCTCGGACTGCGAGCGGTCACCTTCCTCCACCCGCTGCGTCAAAAATGTTTTGACGATGCGCTACGCTCACCGCATGCCTGATCCCGAGCAACCCGAAGCCGAACTCCTCCGAGAGTGGTTGCGGTCGACGCCGATACCGCCGGTCGAACCGCCACGTGACGATCCGGCCGCCATGGTGCGGGCCGTGCTGGAACGCCTGGTCGGTGGCCATTCCGGCGAGCTGGAAGACGCCGTCGTCTACGCCTCGGTCGTGCAGTTGATGGCCGCGCGGACCGAGCTGGACCGGCTCGAGCTCGAACTCATGCGGGCCGCCGGCGACCACGGGCGGAGCTGGACCTGGATCGCCGAGGCGTTCGGGCACCGGTCCAAGCAGGCCGCGCACGCGCGAGCCAGTGCGCTGCATCGCAGGCTCGAACATCGCAACCCGGACGAGGAAGAAGACCGATGAAACTACGTCTCGAACGTGACCGGCTGGTCGAGGCCGTCGCGGTCGTATCGCCCGCGATCCCGCGGCGACCGGCGGTTCCGGTGTTGGCGGGGATGCGGATCCGCGCGAACGAGGATTCGGTGTCGGTCGCCGGGTTCGACTACGAGGTCGCCTCGCAGGCGCGGATCGGAAGCGCGGAGGTGCGGGAGCCGGGGGACGTGCTGGTCTCGGGGCGATTGCTCGCCGAGATCGCGAAGGCGCTGCCCGCGCGGCCGGTCGAGCTGTCCGCCAACGACGAGCGGCTCGAAATCGTCCGTGGCCAGTCGCGATTCGCGCTGCCGCTGTTGCCCGTCGAGGACTATCCGGAACTGCCGGCCGCGCCGCCGGTCATCGGTACCGCAGACCACGCGGAGTTCTCGGAGGCGGTCGCACAGGTGGGTGTGGCCGCCGGGAAAGACGACACGCTCCCGATGCTGACCGGAATCAAGATCGAGTTCCACGCCGACGTCCTCCGATTGATCAGCACCGACCGGTTCCGGATCGCGATCCGCGAACTCGACTGGCAGCCTGCAGGTTCCATCGACAGCGACGCGGACACCGGTCTGCTCGTGCCCGCCCGAGCCCTGGTCGACACCACCAGGAGCCTGTCCGGACCGCGCATCGACATCGCCGGTGGCTCGGGACGGAGCATTCTCGGCCTGGCAACCGGGGGTCGCAGTCACACCGTGCGGACCCTGGACCTGCCCTACGCCCCGTACCGGAGCTACCTCGAGGACAAGCGGACCGCGACCGCCCGGCTCGACGCCGCCGCGTTGGTCGAAGCGATCAAGCGCGTTTCGCTGCTCTCGCCGCACGGCGCACAGGTGCAGCTGTCACTCACCGCGACGGCGGCCAGGCTGGCGGCGGGCGGTGACAACGCGGGCGAGGCCGAGGAGACCCTGGGCTGCGAATTCGACGGTGAGCCACTGACTGTCGCGTTCAACCCGCGCTACCTGCTCGACGGGCTCACCGCTCTGCGCGCGGGCACGGTGGAGATCGCCTTGAACGGCCCGACGCGGGCGGCGCACTTCCGCGCGGCCCGCCCCGACTCCGAGACAGGTCACGGGCTCACCTACGTACTCATGCCGGTCCGGCTCGCCGGATAGGCACACAACTCACGGCGACGGGGAGACGTTGCGCGGCGATCTCGGGTAAACCTCAAACCACGGTGCGGTTCAAGCGATTTCGATCACGTTGCCGAAAGGGCAACGGTTTCTACAATGAGAAGCACGTTACGGCGATCGAGATCAACGTCGCTCCTCCTTACGCCTCGGGGAAACGCTCCCCGCAAATCCGGCATCGCTACGGAGGTCGACCATGACAGCGGAACTGCTGGATTACGACGCGGACTCCCAGCCCTCGCGGGGCACCGCGGCGCGAATGCGCAGGGCGCAGCGCAGGCAGCAGGTGATCAGCGCCGCGAGCAGCCTCTTCGACTCGGCCGGCTATCACGCCGCCACCATGGCCGAGATCGCGGCGCTGGCGGGGTGGAGCAAACCGATTGTGTACCGGCAGTTCTCGGGGAAACTCGACCTGTACCTGGCGGTGCTGCAGGAGCACATCGACGACCTGACGCAGTCGGTCGAGCGGGCCCTGCGCTCGAACACGACCAACCGATACCGCGTACAGGCCGCCGTGCAGGCGTATTTCGACTTCGCCGACCAGCAGCCCGCCGGGTTCCGCCTGGTCCTGGACCCCGATCTGGTGAACGAGCCTTCCGTGCAGTGGCGGATCGGACGGGCCACCGACGCGTGCATCGGCGCCGTCACCGCCGCGATCGCCCAGGATTCCGACCTCTCCCCCGCCCGGGCGCACCTGATGGCGGCGGGACTGGTCGGCGCCAGCCAGGTCGCGGCCCGCTACTGGCTCGACACCGGTCGCGGCATGCCCAAAGCCGACGCCGTGGCCGGAGTCGTCACCCTGTGCTGGGGTGGGCTTGCCGCGGTCCCGCTGCGGTCCCGTTCCGCGTGACCGGGAGTGGTTCGGGGCGAGATCCGATCGGCCGCGTTCAGTGGACGCGTACCGGATCGGGATCTTCGCCGCGTGCCGCACCGGCGATGCGGTGTCGTATCGGGGTGATCAGACGGCTCGTCGAGTCGCGCGCAGCACGACGTCGTCGACATGGTGGGTGCTGACCGCGCCGGGTGGCCGCGGCCGGGTCTCGTTGATCTCGATGTGCCAGGTGCCGGGGTCGGCGGTGAGTGCGGCGGCGATCTCGTCGATGCCGACGAACGCCTTCGGGTCGTACATCCGCGTCTGGGTCGCCACGTCCACCGGCTCACGCAGGGGACCGAGGTCGTGGTGCACGGCCAAGAGCGTGCCGCCGGGGGCGACGGCGTCGAGCAGGCTGCGCAGACCGCGCTGGTCGGGCGTGCGCTTGAACGAGCCGTACTGCAGGGAGACCAGATCGAAGGTCTCGGTGCCGAAGGGTGCGGGATCGTTGGCGTCGCCGCGCACCAGGTCGACGTCGAGCCCGCGGCGCTCGGACTCGGCCCGCAGCCGGTCGAGCGCGTTGCCGGAGATATCCGTGGCGGTCACCTTCCAGCCGTGTTCGGCCAGCCAGAGGGCATCGGCGCCCTCGCCGGTGCCGACGTCGAGCGCCCGTCCGGGGGTCAGGTCGGTGACCTCGTGGACCAGTGTTCCGTTGGGGTTGCCGCTCCACGCTCGGTCGGGACCCGTGTAGCGGTGGTCCCAGTCGGCCTCCTCGCCCGAGCGCCGGGCGGCACGCAGGTCCTCCTCGGCCAAACTGAAGGCGATCATGGCGCCGACCTGGCTGCCCTGGGCCGCCGAGGGCAGCACCTGCAGGCTCGGATCGGTGAGGTTTCCGGCCGCGTACAGCCCGGGCACCGAGGTCTCGCCGCGCGGGTCGACCGCGACGACGTCGCCGACGCCGCTCGGGTGCGGGGCGGTGGTGAGCCCGACCCCGGCCAGCACGTCGGCGCGGGCGCGGAACCCTGATCCGACCACCACGGCGTCGGCCTCGAGGACACGGCCGTCGTCGAGCTCGACCCCGGACACCTCGCCGTCCTGCGTGGTGACGACCCGCCGGACAGCGCTGCGCACGATGTTCACGCCCGAGGCGGCGAGACCGTCGAGGACTGCCTCGTCTATCCCAGCCGGATCGTGCAGCACGATGGTCAGCCGGTCCGTCAGATGCCGGAAGAGGGTGCTCGGGTGCAGGCCCATGGGATGGGTCACGATCTGCACCAGGCGTTGGTCACGCACCTCGAAGCCGTGGCAGAACGGGCAATGGATGACGCCCCGTCCCCACTGTTCCGCGAGGCCGTCGATCGCGGGGAGCTCGTCGGAGAGGCCGGTCGCGGCGAGGACACGCCGGGCGACCAGCGCGTGCCCGCCGGTGAGGTCGAGGCGGAATGTGCCGTCGTCGCGCCGGTGTACGCCCACGACCCGGCCGTCGAGCACCTCGCCGCCGTAGCCGCGCACCTCCGCACGCCCGGTTGCCATCAGCTCGCCGGGTGCGATGCCGTCGTGTCCCAGGAAACCGTGCATGTGCGCGGCCGGGGCATTGCGCGGGGTGCCGTCGTCGACCACGACGACGCTGCGCCGCTGGCGGGCGAGCTGCAGGGCGGCGGCGAGACCGGCGGCCGAGCCGCCGATGACGGCGACATCGCAGTGCCGCACCATGGTTGGGTGCCCGCCGTGCTCGGAGTGGGCCGTGTGCCGGCTCTGCTCGGGATGTTCGCTCATGAATCCGACGGTACGGCTTCTGTACTTATCGGCAAAGGATCTTGCGCAATTCGCAAGACGTGCCAGGATGGACGTATGAGCGAAGTCGCCGACATCGAGGCCCTGGCACGATCGCGCCTGCGCAGCATTCGCACCACCCTGGGGTACTCCCTCGACGAGTTGGCCGAGCGCACCAACCTCAGCGCGTCGACCATCAGCCGTGTCGAGACCGGCAAACGCACGCTGAGCATCGACGTGCTCGTGCCGCTGGCCAACGCCCTGCAGGTGAGCCTCGATGTGCTCTTCGAGGTGCCCACCGACGAGGACGTCGTCATCCGCCCGGTGGCGCACAGCAGCGGCACGCGGACCACGTGGCCGCTGAGTCGGCCGAACGGGCGCACGGTCGCGTTGAAGATGCGTCTCGAGCAGTCCGACGAGCGGCCCGACCAACGGGTGCACCCGGGACACGACTGGTTCCTCGTGATCGAGGGACGGGTGCGACTGTGGCTGGGCGAGCGGCAGATCGACGTCGAGGCAGGCGAGGCGGCGGAGTTCGCGACGATGGTCCCGCACGCCATCACGGCCCCGTGGGGTCCGGCCGAACTGATCATGGTCTTCGACCGTGACGGGCAGCGCGCGCATGTGCATCAGTGAAATGCCCACCCGGGGTTGGATCGCCGCGGTTCCACTCCGGGCGGGTGAGTAGTCCGGTCGGGCCGAAGTATTTTCCCCGCAGGGAAATAATCACTGAAAACCCTGCGGGCGAGTCTGATTCGGGTGTAGGCAGGAGTTCGGCCGGGCCGTCCAGGCCCACCGAGCGAATGAGGTTCCCCATGTCATCGACTCCCTGCCGCGTCGTCCAGTGGACGACGGGAAACGTCGGCACCAGTTCCGCGCGGGCGCTGCTCGCCCATCCCGACCTCGAACTCGTCGGTTGCTTCGCGTGGTCCCCGGACAAGGTGGGCCGGGACGTGGGCGAGCTCGTAGGCGGACCGGCAGCGGGGGTCGTGGTCACCGATGACGTCGAGGCGTTGCTCGCGCTGAAGCCCGATTGCGTTGTCTACAACCCGATGTGGTCCGACACCGAGGAACTCGTCTCGATCCTGTCGGCGGGCGTGAACGTGGTCTCGACGGCCTCGTTCATCACCGGGCACAACCTCGCGGCCGACCGCGAGCGCATCGAGCGCGCGTGCGAACAGGGCGGGTCGACGATGTTCGGTTCCGGGGTCAGCCCCGGATTCGCGCAACTGCTCGCCATTGTCGCGGGCACCGCCTGCGACCGAATCGACAAGATCACCATCGCCGAATCCGCCGACACCACCTTCTACGACTCCCCCGCCACCGAGCGTCCCGTCGGATTCGGCCGCCGCATGGACGATCCCAGCCTCGCCGGCGCCGCCGAGCACGGGACGGCGATCTTCGGTGAGGCCGTCCGGCTGGTCGCCGCCGCACTCGGCACCGAGCTCGACGAGGTGCGCTGCGTCGCCGAATACGCGCAGACCACAGCCGATCTCGACCTCGGCTCGTGGACCATCGAGAAAGGTTGCGTCGCCGGGGTATTCGTGAGCTGGCAGGGACGTGTCGGCGACACCACCGTCATCGAGCTCACGGTGCGCTGGCGCAAGGGACAGACCCTGGACCCGGACTGGAAGCTCGACGGTGACGGCTGGAAGATCACCGTCGACGGCCGCCCCACGGTGAACATGACCGTCGGATTCGCGCCGCCCGCGGACTTCGAGGCCGAAACCATCGCCGACTTCATGGTGCTCGGGCACATCATGACGGCGATGCCGCCCATCCACGCCATCCCCGCGGTCGTGCGCGCCGCGCCGGGCATCGCCACCTATGTCGATCTGCCCCTGCCCGTGCCGCGCGGGGTCGTACGGGCACAATGACCGCCTGTGACCGAATCCCGCGGCCGGGGACGCCCGAACAAGATCGACCGTGAGCGAATTCTGGCGGCGGCACGGCAATTGGCCCCCGAGGCCATCACGATGCAGGCCGTCGCCACCGCGCTGGGTGTCGACCGCAAGGCGCTCAACTACTACGTCAGTGACCGCGACGGACTGTTGGAACTGGTCGCGCTCGACGCGTTCCAGTCCGCGTTCCGCCGGGTGGATCCGCCCCGGGATCCGGACTGGCGCAACATGGTTCGCTCGTGTGCCGAAGCGATGCGCGAGGCGTTCGTCAGCGTAGGCGTTCTGATCTCCCATGCCCGGTTCGAGGGCATGACCGACACCGCCGCACTCGGCAGCATCGAACAGACCCTGCACGGGCTCGTCGAGGCCGGTCTCGACATCGACGACGCCGGCCGCGTGATCACGCTGATGTCCCGGCTGGCCCGGTCGGCCGCGTACGAAACACTGGGCGCGACCGGAGAATCCGCCGCTCAGCAGGCGGGCGACATTCTGCGTGCGCTGAATACCGAAGCACCCGAGCGACTTCCACTGCTGTCGCGGGCGGCGCGAAACAACGCCGCGAAGCCCGCCGCCCAGTTCGAGTTCGAGCTGTCGCTGCTCATCACTGCATTGGAAGCGCGACTGGGATGACTCAGTCGCGGAAGCGATCCCATGCCGTGCGCAGCAGCTTTCCGGTCGGCTGCGCGGGCGCGGCGAGACTGCGCTGTAACTCCAGGAACGTCTTCTCGGCGCCGCGTGCCGAGACCGTAGCGGCCAGGCCCGCGGCCTCCATACCCAATCCCGTCCGCAGGGGGCGCGAGCCCGCGTCGTAGACCGCGCGTTTGATCTCCCGGTTGGCGAGCGCGGAACGGTTCGCGAGCCGCTCGGCGGTGGTGAGTGCCTCGGGGAGAAGGGATTCCGGCTCGACCACGCGATGGACGAGTCCGATCTCGGCAGCCTGGTCCGCGGTCAGGGCGCGGCCTTCCAGAAGCAGTTCGACGGCGCGGGCGGTTCCGACCGCACGTACGAGATATTGCGTTCCACCCGCGCCCCCGAGCAGTCCGATGAGGCTCTCCGGAAGTCCGATGACGGCGTCCTCGCTCCGCGCCATGATCCGGATATCGCAAGCCAGCGCGAGCACGCACCCCAGGGCCAGCGTCGTGCCGTTGAGCGCCGCGATGAACACGGTGTCGCTGGTGTTCATTCGCGCGAACGCCGCCGTGGTGCGCGGCAGGAACATGAGGTCGCGAGCACGGGTGCGGCGCAGCAGGCGATCGAGCACGCCGATGCGCCCGGCCGCGGAGGCCACCGTGGTGAGCAGCCGAGCGGGGCCATAGGGAACCGCGAACGGCGTCAGGCGCGCACCGCGCAGCAGTTCGTCGACATCGAGATGGGTGAACGCGGTGTCCTGACCGGTGAACACGACCGCGCCGATGGACCTGTCACGCGTCACCGACCGCGTGAGCCGGTCGAGTTCGACGCTCGTCTGTTCGTCGAAGAGATGGTGCGGCGCGTTGTGGAACCGAACGAGGAGGACCCGGCCGAATTGTTCTGTCAGCAAACGGGATTCGTTCCGCGTCCGAGCTGCTTTCGTCATACCCGGACGCTAACATAAGAAATCGAAGTAGCTCAATATGATTTAGAAGTAGTGAGTGAGGAAACCAAGAGTCGCACTGCTACAGTGGGTCCCGTGACGCGACGGAGCTATGACCAGTACTGCGGCTTGGCCGGCGCGCTCGACGTCGTCGGCGAACGCTGGAGTCTGCTGGTGGTCCGCGAGTTGATGTCGGGCCCCAAGCGCTATTCCGACCTGGCCGCGACCCTGGACGGCATCGGCACCAGCATGCTCGCGACCCGGCTGCGGCTGCTGGAGGCGGACGGCGTCGTGTCCCGCCGCCACCTACCGCCACCTGCGGCCTCTCTGGTCTACGAACTCACCCCGGCCGGGTGGGAGCTGGCCGAGGCGATGACGCCGCTGGCCATGTGGGGTGTGCGGCACCGTCTTTCCGACACCCGGCCGCCGGGTCAGACCTCCCGGGCCGAGTGGGGGCTGGTCTTCCTCGCGGGCATGCTCGACCGCGGCGAGCTCGCCGGGGCCCACGCGACGATCGAGTTCCACGTCGACGACTCGGTCGCCCAGCTGCACCTGCGCGACGGGCAGGCGAACGTCGAGCCGGGCCCGGCGGTCCAACCCGCCGACGCGACGGTGACAACCGACGTCGTGACGCTGGCCGCGATCGGCGCGGGACGGGTCTCGGCCCTGGACGCGATGGCCGAGGGCGGCGTGAGTTTCGAGGGCGATCCGGCTGTGCTGCAACGCCTTTTGACGGCTATGCCCGCGCCACTCGTCGACACCGCTCCCCCGACGTCGAACGATCGCTGACTCGAACCTCGGGTCCGTCGGGAGCGGGCAGCGCGACGTTCAGAGGCGGGTCGCGATGCGGACCAGGCCGGCGACGGCCTTCGACCTGCTGTGCGGCGGCCACGCGATCACCGTCGTGACGGGTGGGGCGTCCGGGACGGGGACGGCGACGTGGTCGGCACGGAGTTGGGTGCGCAGGGACTCGGGGACCACCGCGCAGGCCCGGCCGAGGGCTATCAGTTGGAGGAGTTGGGTGTGGTCGCGCACCTGGGGGCCGGGGCCCTCCGCATAGGTGCCGTCGGATCGGGGCCAGCGCGGTAGGGGCGGATCTGTCAGGGCGCGAACCTCGGCCAGTGGCAGGTGTTCTCGGTCGGCGAGGGGATGGCGGGCGGGCAGGACGACCACCTGGGACTCGGTGTGCAGATCCTCGGTGTCGAACCCGGCCGTCGTGTCGTAGGGGCGGTGCAGCAGGGCGACATCGGCTCGGCCGGTGCGCAGCAGGCCCTCCGGCTGGCCGGGACCACACAGCATCACCTCGATGGGGGCGGCATCGGGTTCGGATGCGTAGGCGTGCAACAGGTTCGACAGCAGGTCGCTGGACGCGCCCGCCTTCACGGCCAGCACCAGCCCGGGGCGGTCGGCGGCGGCGCGGCGGGTTCGCCGTTCGGCGGCTTCGACCGCGTCGAGGGCGGTGCGCGCCTCGCGCAGGAGCACCGAACCGGCCTCGGTCAGGGCGATGGTGCGAGACGTGCGGTGCAGCAGCGGGACTCCGAGTCGTCGCTCGAGCTGCTGGATGGCGCGCGAGAGGGGCGGCTGGGCGATCGCGAGCCGCCGCGCCGCCCGCCCGAAGTGCAATTCCTCGGCGACGGCGACGAAATAGCGCAGCTCCCGCGTCTCCACCGGGTGATGCTATCGCGGCCGTGAACACGATCGATACCCGTGGGGTATCGCCGATCACCCGATCGGTCTTGGACGCAACAGCCGGGGCCGCAGCAGGATCGGGGACGTGAGTGAGCAGATGACCGCGCTGGTGACCGGCGCGAACAAGGGCATTGGATACGAGATCGCCGCCGGGCTGGGAGCGCTCGGCTGGCGTATCGGTGTGGGCGCGCGCGATTCGCACCGCCGGGACGTCGCGGTGGAGAAACTGCGCGCGGCCGGCGTCGACGCGTTCGGGGTACCGCTCGACGTGACCGACGACGACAGCGTCGCCGCGGCGGCGGAGGTGATCGCCGAGCGCGCCGGCGGACTCGACGTTCTGGTCAACAACGCCGCGATCACCGGCGCGCTGCCGCAGACCGCGGCCGCGCTCGATCCCGCGACCGTGCGAACCGTCGTGGAGACCAACGTGATCGGGGTCGCCCGGGTCACCAACGCGATGTTGCCGATGCTGCGCGTCTCGTCCGCGCCGCGGATCGTCAACGTGTCCAGCAGTGTCGGGTCGCTCGCGCTGCAGACCGCGCCGGGCAGTGACATGGGTCCGGTTCCCGTCGCCTACCTGGCCTCGAAGACCTTCCTCAACGCCCTCACGATCCAGTACGCCCGGGAACTGGGCGACACCGGGATCCTGATCAACTGCGCCTGCCCGGGCTTCACCGCCACCGACCTCAACGGTTTCACCGGCGTGCGGACACCGGAACAGGGCGCTGCCATCGCGATTCGGCTCGCGACCCTGCCCGGCGATGGACCGAGCGGCGGATTCTTCGATGACGCAGGAACCGTGCCCTGGTGACGGGCGCACCGGTTCGTCGACGCGAGCCCTCCGGCAACCGCTCTTGACGCCAATCTCCCGTGCCGCCGTCGGTACTGCGGCGAGGGTGGCCGGCAACCTCCGGACGGCGCGTTTCAGGGGCTGAAATCACGTCTCTCCGAACGAATTTCACGGCCCCTGAAACAGGCCCGAGAGCCCCCGAATCGGGACCGCAACACCCTTCTTCGTGGGGCTTTCGCATTATTGCGAATGCCATTCTTGCCGATGAGATTTCATTTGTTCGCGCACGCAAAACCCGGCCTTGAACTCCCGTTTCCGGTGTGTCAAGATCACCCGCATCGGCTCGGGGGAGTCAGTCGATGATCCGAATACGTTGCGGGACACAGTCATCGGCGACTGGTCGACCGCTGCATCGAACTACTCCGAGGAGCAGCTGTGCGCACCATCGTCATATCGCGGGAAGTCCCGGGTACGCCCGAGGCGTTGTTCGCCACCATCACCACGCCGGCGACGTGGGAACACTGGGTCGCGACGCATCGGGAGTTCCTCACCACCCCGCCCGAGCGGCTGGACGAGGGCGCGCGCTTCACCGCCGAGATCCTGCTGTACGGGATGGTCGAGGAGATCGAGTGGGTCGTCGCGCGGCTGGACGAGGCGCGCAAGGTCCGGCTGTACGGCACGGCGCGGTCCGGCGTGCACTGCGACCTGACCTACTGGCTGACCGGGACCGAGCACGGCACCGAGGTCACCGCGAGCGTGGTGCTGACCGGGACGACCCTCACGGGTGAGGACGCCCCGCTGGTCGAGAAGCACAGCCACACGCAATTGGATTGCACCCTGGGGCAATTGGGGGCGATGGCGGGCGCGCTCGCGAGCTGATCAGCGATCGGCGCGCAGCAGCAGCACCCCGCTCGGCGTCAGGCCGCCACTGCTGGTGACCGCGACGCGGGCGTCCGGAATCTGGCGCGGCCCGCCCTGGCCGCGCAGCTGGACCACGGCCTCGTGGATCAGGCCCATGCCGTGTGTTCTGCCGTGCGAGAGCTGACCGCCGTGGGTGTTCAGCGGCAGCACCCCGTCACGAGCGATGTTCTTGCCTTGGGCGAGAAAGTCTTTCGCCTCGCCGATACCGCAGAAGCCGAGGGCTTCGATCCAGGACAGGCAGTTGAAGGTGAACCCGTCGTAGAGCTCGGCCACGTCGACGTCCGCGGGGCGCAGGTCGGTGCGCGACCACAGGTGCGCGGCCTGGCCCAGAACCTGCGGCTCGTGGGTGAGCGTGCTCTGATCCCAGGCGAGGCGTTCGATGATCTGGGTGCCGACCGCCTCGACCAGAACCGGGGGCTGCGCCAGGTCGGCCGCGGCCTCGCGAGCCGACACGATGACCGCGACGGCGCCGTCGCAGGGGACGTCGCAGTCGTAGAGTCCGAACGGCGTGGTGATCGGGCGGGCGGACAGGTAGTCGTCCATGGTGAGCGGGTCGCGGTAGATCGCAGTCGGGTCCAGGGCGGCATTGGCGCGCTGATTGAGCGCGATCCAGCCCAGGGTTTCGCGGTCGGTGCCGTAGCGGTGGAAGTGCCGCTGGGCGTTCTGGGCGAGGGTGTGCGCGGCCGAGGTGGCCCCGAACGGGGCGATCCAGCCCTCGGCGCGCGGGGCGGGCGCCGGCATCCGGCCGGTGCGAATCAGTTCCGCGTAGGTCGACTCCCAGACGGTGCGGAAGCACAGCACGTGCCGCGCCAGCCCGGAGGCCACCGCGAGCATGGCCGCGATCACCGAACCGCCGGGCCCGAAGGTGTCCAGTCCGCCGTTGTACCAGGTGGGCCGGATGCCCAGGGCGGTCTCCAGCGCGGTGACGCCGCCCTCCCCGAACGGCCCAGGCAGGCCCGGACCCGGGTAGGTGGACAGGCCGTCGATGTCCTCGAGCCGCAGTCCAGCGTCGGCGACCGCGGCCTCGGCCGCCTGCACGGTGAGCGCGAGCGGACTCACCATGAGGCGGCGTCCGATCGGTGACATGCCGATCCCGGTCAGCGCGACCCTGTCCTCGAACTTCTCTCGGTTTGCCATGGGCCGCACGTGATCCCGCATCGCGGTGGGTTCGATCTCGTCGACCGGGAGCGGGTCGGGCGCGCCGGCGCCGGGCCGGAACAGCGGCAGCCACACCTGTTCGACCTGTTCGAAGACCACCTCCATCGCCATGCCCAGGGCCAGATCCGCCGCCGCGCACTCGATGACGTTGGTGGTCAGGCGAACCCGCGCATCCTCCACGAGCGCCACCTGCGCGACCACGTAGGGCGCGGGCAGTCCGGGCAGCGAGAAGCGGTGGTTCTCGGTGAACCCGATGAGCGTGGCCCGGCCGGAAACCTCGCGCACGCCCATGTCCCGGCCGTGGCAGTAGCGGCACACCGGCTGCGGCGGATGGATGAGCGCCGTGCAGGACCGGCACTCCTGGATCCGGAGTCGCCCGTCCGCGCCCGAGGTCCAGAAGAATTCGTTCTCGGGCGTCAGTGACGGCACGGGGCGGTGCGCGGTGCTCACGTGTACTCCTTCGGTTGGCCCTGATATCAAGGCGTTCAGTGATTTCGGGGGGCCGTGGAGTCGAGGGCATCGGCACCCGATTCCACGGCGCAGGATTCCCAGAATTCGACGAGGGCGGCGGTCGGGTCCGAGGCGCTGCCGGGGCGCATCCTGCCGTCGGCGGATCTGGCCACCAGCTCGGCCAGCAGTGCGGCCGGGTCGTGTCCGTCGAACTCGTAGACGGCCAGGAACCGCACCGGACCGTCGGCGCTCACGAGGCGAAAGCGCCTGCAGGACTTCACCGCCGGGACCGCGAGCATGTCGGGTACGTGCACGCTCGAGTACCAGTGGTCGAACTCGTCCACCCGGTCCGGATAGGGGGTGGAGGTCACGTGCATGAACATCGGCCCGGCCTTTCGCTCGCTGAATATGCCATTCTCTCGAATGGGAAATATCGTTTCTGGACGGTGGCCCGCGCCGACCGTCTCCCGATCACCGAGGATGTGCCGATGACCGAGTGGTTCCTGTTCCTGCCCCAGATCCGCATGGGCATAACGGATATCGTCGATCGGGCCCGGGCCGCCGAGGATGCCGGATTCGACGGGATGGCCTTCATCGACCACCTCGTCGCCCCGGGCGCGCCCGCCCAGCCGATGTGGGAGGCGATGACGGTCGCGACCTGGGTGGCCGCGCGCACCACCCGGCTGCGCATCGGCCACCTGGTGCTGTGCGACGCGTTCCGGCATCCGGCGGTGCTGGCCAAACAGGCCGTCACCCTGCAGGAGGCGACCGGCGGGCGATTCGAACTCGGCCTCGGCTCCGGATCGGTGCCCGCCGAGCTGGTCCAGTTCGGAATCACCGAAGCGATTGCCGCACAGCGTCATACGCGACTGGAGCAGACGATCGACCTGCTGGTGGGGTACTGGGACCCGGCACGGGAGCCGGAGCTGCCGCCGCGCCCGGCGACGCCGATTCCGCTCGTGCTCGGCGGCACCGGGCCGCGCCTGCTCGAGCTGGCGCGCGAACACGCGACCTGGTGGAATCTGCCCGCGACACACCTGGATCGGCTGACCGAGCTGGCGGGCCGGGTGGGCCCGGCCCGGGTGTCGATTCAGCAGATGGTGGCCTTCGTCGCCCCGGGCGCCCAGGAGAGTTCGGTGCGTGAGACCGCCGAACGCCGGTTCGGCTATCTCGGCGGCGGCCTGGTGTGCGGTGACGCCGAAGTCCTGCGCGCACATTTCACCGCCCTCGCCGATCGTGGCGTGCAGCGCTTCTACGTCTGGTTCGCCGACTTCGCGGACCCGAAAACCCTGGCCGCGTTCGGCGATTCGGTCATCGCAGGCTTTCCGCGCTGACGCCGGATCCGGGCCGGGCGGTGCGGACCGCCCGGCCCGCGGGCTCACACGTTGAGCAGTCGCGCCAGGTTGCCGCCCATGATCAGCTGCTGATCGGCGAGCGTCATGTCCTTGATCTCGTGGATGTAGCGCGCCGGTTCGGCCAGGCCCTCCGGGTGCGGCCAGTCCGAACCGAACAGCACGTGATCCGCGCCGATCATGTCCGCGGTCGCCTGCAGATCCTCTTCCCAGAACGGGCTGACGTACAGGCTGCGCTTGAGCGCCTCGACCGGATCGTTGAATCCGAAGCCCTCGGGCGCCTTCTTGTGCGTGTCGTGCAGCGTCTCGAGCAGCGGCGCCAGCCACGAGCAGCCGTTCTCGATGACGGCGATCTTGAGTTCGGGGAAACGGAACAGCGCGCCGTGACACACCCAGGACGCGACCGCGTCGGTGACCGGCCGCCAGGCCATGGTCATCTGGAACGTGTTGGTCTGGAAGGGCAGCATCTCGAGGCTGGTCCCGTCCCACTCCGCGCCGTAGCGCGAGTACCCCGAATCCGAGGAGTGCATGGTGACCAGCACGTCGTGCTCGACGACCTTCTTCCAGAAGGGATCGAATTCCGGCAGCGCGAACGAGCGCATGCCGCGCAGGCCCGGCACCGGCGCGGGACGCACCAGAATCGCCTTGGCGCCGCGCTCGACACACCATTCCAGCTCTTCGATCGCCTTCTCCACGATCGGCAGGCTGATGACCGGCACGTTGAAGATGCGGTCCGAGTGCACGAAGTTGCCGTTCTGGCCCCAGTCGTCGAGCATCCAGCGGTTGAGCGAATGCACCACGGCGTGAATGAGATCCGGGTAGTCGCGCATGCGCTCTTCGATGAGGCTGGCCAGGGTGGGGAACATCAGCGCGCGATGCAGCTGGAGGTCGTCCATGACCTTCAGGCGCGCTTCGGGATTGCGGAACGCGTCCTGCGCCGGGATGGCCCTGCCGAAGATCTCGCGCTTGCTCTTGCCCTCGGGATTGCCGTTCTTGAAGTAGTCCTCCATGGCCCCGGGCGCGGCGACGTAGTCGAACGTGGGGTTGGGGATGTATTCGCTGATCTGGCCCAGGACGGCGATCTTCTTGCGGCCGTTGATCTCCACGTACTTGATGGCCCCCTCGTACTCCTTGGGGAGGTACCGGGTCAGGGACTCTTCGGTCTCGTACAGGTGGTTGTCGGCGTCGAACAACTGATACGGCAGATCGACCTTGGTCATGAGAATCTCCTTCGCTTCACAGAGAATCGTATTCTCACGCTTGGTCGGAGGCAATGTCTTGCCGGAGGCGGAACTTCTGCACCTTGCCGCTGGGCGTGCGCGGGAAGTCGTCGACCACCCGAAGTTCCTCGGGCCATTTCTGTTTCGCCAGGCCCTGTGCGGCGAAGTGCGCGCGGACCTCGTCGAGGGTCGGGGCGTCCCGGCCCGGGCGCAGGCGCAGCACCGCGGCGGCGTGCTCGCCGAGCCGGGCGTCGGGGGCGGCGACCACGGCGGCCTCGGCCACCGCGGGCAGCCCCAGGAGCACCTCCTCGACCTCCACCGCGCTGATGTTCTCGCCGCCGCGGATGATCAGGTCGGTGGTGCGGTCGGTGATGCTCAGGTAGCCGTCCGCGTCCAGGACCCCGATGTCGCCGGTGTGGTACCAGCCGTCGGCGTCGAAGGCGCGGTCGGTGAGCTCGGGGTCGGTGTAGCCCAGGCACAGGTCCGGGCCCCGGCTCACGATCTCCCCGTCCTCGGTGAGGCGAATCTCCACCCCCGGCATGGGATCTCCGTCGGTGTACAGGCGTTTGCCGAGTGCCGCGGTGTGTTTGGACGCGGTCACCGAGGGGTGCTCGGTGCTGCCGTAGGAGCGGTACACGATGATGCCGAGGTCGGTCAGGCGGGTGGTCACCGCGGCCGGCACCGGGGCGCCGCCCATTCCCGCGTAGCGCATGTAGCGCAGGTGGCCGGGGGTGAAGTCGGGATGATCGATCAGGCTCGTCATGTAGTACGGCACGCCGCCGGCGACGTTCACGCCGAATTCGGTCATCAACGCCAGTGCGCGTTCGGGGTTCCACACGTCGAGCAGGTGGATCGGGGCCGCGTTGAGCACCGAGATGAGCAGCGCGTTGACCATGCCGATGAAGTGCCCGACGGGCGCGGCGGTCAGCTGCGGGCCGAAGTCGTCGGGATAGTGACCGCCGAGCTGACGGGTCTCGAAGCCCAGGGTGCGATGGGAGTGGATGACGCCCTTGGGATCCCGGGTCGTGCCGGAAGTGAAGGCGATGAGCGCGGGCGCGTCGGGATCGACCGCCGCCACGCCGATCATGGGCTCGTCGGCGAGCAGATCGTCGAAGTCGCGGCCGACCACGCCCACCACGGGCACGTCCGCGTAGACGGCGGGGTCGAACTCGAGGGCGCCGAACCGTTCGAGGGTGATGAACGCCTTGGGGCGGGTGGTCTCGAGGATGTACCCGACCTCCTTGCGGCCGTAGAAGTGCACGATCGGCACCACCACCGCGCCCAGCAGCGCCGAGGCCCAGAAGGTCGCCGCGGCCTCCATCCAGTTGGGGAGCTGGAAGGCGACCCGGTCCCCCGCCTTCACACCCCGCGCGGAGAGCCCGGCGGCCAGGCGCCGGGCGACGGTCTCGACGTCGCTGATCCGGCCGGACCACGGCCGCGTCTCCGAATGCACTTCGAAGCGTTCCCCGGGGGCCGCGGCCAGGCCCCGGGCCAGCAGGTCACCCAGTGATTCGTCGGTCCACCACCCCTCGGCCAGATACCGCTCCACCAGATCCGTTGGCACCTTGCGCATTTCGATGATCTCCCATATCCGGCACCGAACGATGCGCCGGGCGCATCGATGTCAGGGGCGGCTCGACTTGCGGGCACACCCGAATGGATATGTTATTCTCACGAATGAGAATCCGATATTCATTCGCCGAACTTCGGAGCTAGGAGCACCATGGCCGGCCGGACAGACTCCGCACCCCGGGCCGGTGCGAACTCCCCCGTCCGGGAGTGGGATCAGGGCGAACTGCTGCGGCTGATGGACGTGCGCCCCGAACCCGGCGGCCGGTATCTCGCCCCGGCGCACGGGCCGACCGAGCGCAATGTCGTCGAGGCCGGGCAGCTGCTGGGCGCGACCGTGGTCGCCGCGGCGAAGGCCGTTCCGGCGCAACGGGTCACCTCGGTGTCGATGGTGTTCTCCCGGGTCGCCCGACATGATGAACCGCTGACCGTGGCCCTCGAGGTGCCGCACGCCGGGCGGGTGCTGTCGACCGCGCAGGCGCGGGTGATCCAGGGCGACAAACAGTGCGCCACCGGCGTGGTGCTGCTGGACGCGGGCGCGCCCGATCTGATCCGCTCGGCCGAACCGATGCCGCGGGTCACCGCGCCGGAGCTGTTGCGCCCGCTCGACATTCCCGGCGGCGTCGTGCGCGGGCGGGACATGCGGGTGGTGGACGACGCCTACGACCCGTACCGCGAGCAGACCGGTCCGGCGGAGTTGTTCGTGTGGACGCGTTTCCGGGACGCGCCGGACCGGCCGGAGCTGCACGCCGCGCTGCTCGCGCAGTCGACAACGCACTGGACCGTGGCCGCGGCGCTGCGCCCGCACGCCGGTTTCAGCGAAGCCATGGCACACCATTCGATCTCCACCGGAATCACCATGGCCACGATCACCTTTCACGACGACGTCGATGTGAGCCGATGGCTGCTGTACGCGACCCGCGTGGTGTACGCCGGGCGCGGGCATGCCCAGGGTGACGGGCGGATCTACACCGAGCAGGGCGAGCTGGTCGCCTCCTACGGCGTGCACGCCATGGTGCGGGCGTTCCCCGCGTCGGGCGTACCGGATTCGGGAACTCGTTTGTGAACAGCATCGGGCCGGAAGCCGGCCCGGCGGAAGGGGAGAGATGATGGAGTCGGGGTATCTCGAATGGCCGGACTACCGGGTCGATGTGAGCCGCGTGCGCAATCTCGTGCGGGCCACCCGGGACGGCATCGTGCTGGCGGAGTCGAGCAGCGCCCTGCTGGTGGCCGAACAGGATCACGGCATCGTGTTCTATCTGCCCGCCGCCGATGTGCGCTTCGATCTGCTCGAGCCCGCGGTGGGCACCTCGCGGTGCCCGTTCAAGGGTGAGGCGCGGTACTGGCGCGAGATCGGCGGGACCGAGCCCATCGCGTGGGAGTATCCACAGCCGCACACCGAAGTCGCGATACTGCGCGGGCACCTGGCCTTCTATCAGAACCAGGTGCGGGTGGAGGTCGGCGTCGCGGTTCCGGCGGTCAAGCGACCGTCATGAACGCCGTCCGCGAGCGCGTACGGCGCGGGCGCTCAGCGCATCTGGAACGGCCCACCGTCGATGGCGGTGGCCAGCGGGCCGAGGTCGATGCCGAGTTCGGCGGCCGCGGTGAAGCAGGCCGCGACATCCTTGCGCAGGTACCGCACCACGACGTGCTCGAAACCCGTGGTGCCCCCGGCGGTATGGATGGTGCCCGCCGCGTGACTGCGCCCGCTGCACACGAGCAGCGCGCGCAGCAGATCGTCCTCCTCGATACCGAGTTCGCGGCCCACCCGCAGGGTGGTGGTGGCCAACTGCGCGTTGGCCGCGAACAGGGCGTTGTTCAGCAGTTTCACCGTCAACGCGCTGCCCAGGCCGCCGGTGGGCACGATGGTGCTCGCGTAGGCGCCCAGCACGGGGGTGACCGCGGCGACCGCCGGGGCCGGCCCGCCGAGCAGCACGGTCAGCGTGCCCTCGGCGATGTCCAGGGGCGAACCGCTGACCGGTCCGTCCAGCAGGATCGGCCCGTCGGGGCACGCGGCGGCGAATTCGCGCACGGTGGACGGGGATCCGGTGGTGTGCGAGACGACCATGGCCTCGGGCGCGGCGTGCGCGAGCACTCCGTCCGGACCACCGAGCACTTCGGTGACCTGTTCGTCGGAGTACACGCAGACGATGATGATGTTCCCGCGCACCGCGACCTCGGCCACCGAGTCGACCACGTCGGCACCCATGGCGCGCAAGCGTTCTCGCACGGACGTGCGGCGCGCGAACGCCACCACCTCGTGTCCGGAGCGCAGCAGCCGGGCAACCATCGGTTCGCCCATCTGGCCCGCTCCGACGAAACCGATGACCTCGGACATGGGCGGCACTCCTGTCGTTCGGCGAACGAACCCGGATCGGCAGTGGCGGTTCCGGGATTCGATGAGATCGAGAGACCCTTGAACGGGTCAATTGTCTGTCTTACAGTTTGTAATACCATAGATGATCGCGGGTGTGTCCGGTTCCCGGGTACACGGCGCGCATCACATGGTCGTAATCGGGAGAGATCATGAGCGACGACAACTTCACCGTCATCCGGCCGCGGATCCGCGAGGCGCTGATCACCGCGGCGGACACCCTCGCCGACGGGGTCCGCGCGAAAATCCTGCACAGCCCGCGGCCGGTGTTCATGTACTACGTCGCCCAGACCTTCGACGCGACGCGAAACACGCTGGCACAGGGTCTCGAACCGTTCCCCGCCACGCCCGCGCAGCAACTGTGCCTGCACCTGATGTGCGCGTACGTGGAGCGGTATCGCGACGCGGTCGACTACGACATGGCACGCATGCGGGCGAGGCTGCTGCCCGAGGGCCACCACGAAGTGCTGGCCGGGCTGGGGCGCGGATCCGTGAAGCAGCCGGAGTCCTACGATTTCGTCGCACTCGGGGACGCGCTGAGCGGCAGTGGAATGAGCGCCTTCTTCGCTCCGCTCGAGCCCGACAGCCTGGTCGCGTGAATTCCCGGCGGAGCGGGACTCCCGGGATGAGCGTCCGATGCTGAGATCCGCCCTGGGGTTGGCGGGCATCGGGCGCGAGGTGGTCCGGACCGGGTTCGAGCGGACCGGCCGCGGGGGTGAGCTGCCCCGGCGGGCCGAGGAGCTGACCACGCGGTGGTTGTGCACGGCACTCGGAGTGCGCGCGGACGGGATTCGCGGATTCCGGGTGCTCGACGCGGATTCGGGCACTGCGGCTCGGGTCCGCATCGGTCTCGACGGTGACGACGTTCCGGCGAGCCTGTTCCTGAAGCTGCCGCCGCGCGACTACACCCAGCACGTGCTGCTGAATCTGTTCGGGCTCGGTGTGCGGGAGGTGCTCGCCTATCGGGCATTGGGCGAGACTCCACCCGTGCGGGTGCCGCGCTGTCACTATTCCGGGGTAGGCGCGGGCGGCCGTCGAAGCGTCCTGCTCCTCGAGGACCTGGCCGGATCGGCTCGATTCAGGACGGTGCGCGAATCGGTCAGCGCGGCCGAGGCGTTCGCTGTTGCCGACGCGATGGCCGCGCTGCACGGGAGCTACTGGGAGTCCGCGCGCTTCGGCGCGGATCTGGCGCCGCTGACCCGGCGCACAGCCGCCGAGATCCGCTTGGGCACCCTCATCCGCCGAGTCTTCCTGCGCGACATCAAGGGCCACGCCGCCGATCTGATCCCCGCGCCGATGAAACGCCGAGCACGGATGTTCTTCGAACGCGCCGGGGAGATCGACGCGTTCTGGGCGGCCCAGCCGCGCACCCTCACGCACGGTGATCCGCATCTGGGCAACCTGTTCTTCCAGGGGGCCGAGCCGGGCTTCCTGGATTGGCAGATCGCCGGCGCCGGGGCCGGGATTCGCGATGTCGCCTATTTCGCCTGCGCCTCGGTGGAACCCGAGCTGTTGCGTGGCATCGAGCGTGAGCTGGTCGAGCGGTACGAGCAAGGGCTGGCGCGGCACGGGGTCCGGGTGGATGGTCAGTGGCTGTGGACCTGCTACCGCGCGGCCACCACCGAGCTGTTCCTCGCCGCCGTGTGCACCGCCGAGGCAGGTGATCGCATGCAGCCGGCGGCGGTCTCGCGGGTCGGTGTGGAACGGGCGGTAGCCGCGGTCGAGGCGCACGATGGGTTCGGGACGCTGGCGCGCCTGCTGTAGTCGCGATCGATAGGCGGAGAACGCAATTCGAGGAGCCGGAACCGGTGGGGGCTCCTGGGCGCGAGTTAACCGAAGGTGCAGCGGTACTATTTACCGTGATACATACGATCGGCATCGGACAGCCTGTTGCGGGGCGCGTCGTGCCGATGTGACGAAGGACCTCATGGAGGTGGTCGAAGTAATGGCGAAGCGTGCAACCGTGGAGAAACGGCCCCGGCGAGAGCGAGGTTCGCTGAACCCCGGCGATATCCTCGACGGCGCTTTCGATCTCGCGGGACAGGTCGGGATCGACAAGCTGAGCATGCCGATGCTCGGCAAACATCTCGACGTCGGGGTGACCAGCATCTACTGGTACTTCCGCAAGAAGGACGACCTGCTCAACGCCATGACCGACAGCGCGCTGAGCACACACGCGGAAGAACTGTTCGCCGCGAACCGGATTCGATCCGGGAACTGGCGGGCCGCGCTGGGCGAGCACGCACGCACCATGCGGGATGTGTTCCGCGCCAATCCGATTCTGTGCGATCTGGTGCTGATCCGCTCCTCGCTCAGCTCGGAGGCCGCGCTGCTCGGCGCGCAGGCCACCGAACGGGTGATCGCGGAACTGGTGGCGGCCGGATTCACCTCGGACGGCGCGGTCGACACGTATTCGGCGATTCAATTGCATGTGCACGGATCGGTTGTGCTGCAGCGACTTCGAGATCGCAGTCCCGAAGCGGACGCGGAACCTCGCGCATATTACGAGCAGCTGACGATCACGCCCGGCGACACTCCCCTGCTGGCCGAGGCGGAGGAGCGAGGCCTGCACAGCGGCATGCCCGACGACCACAACTTCGAATTCGGACTCGACTGCATCCTCGAACAGGCCGAGCGATCTCTCACCGCCGGCGCACCCGCGCGCAAGCCCGCGAAGGCGGCTTCATCGTCGCGGGCCCGGCAGTCCTCGCCACACACACGCGCCACGAAGAAGGCCGTCAGCGCGACATAGGCCGCCGGTCGCACCGAACCGCCGTCATCGCCGGGCGATCCGATACGGGTCGCCCGGCGATTCGCATGCTGTCCAAAGTAGGGCTCCACAGGTATTGTACCTGTAACTGTAATACTACCAGTTGTTCTGTTTTCACCGGCCGTGGATGTCGTGCATCCGGCCGAGATCGGAGTCCGTCATGACGAATCAGCCCTCCCGTGGCCAACGCCTGCAGCGGGTGCTCATGCCCGTCACCGTGCGCGTGCTGACCGCCGTATTCAAGGTCAAGACGGCTGTCGCGACCGCGCGAGCGGCCCGCCGTGGCCGGTGAGGGCTCGATGCGAAACCCGCACTCGTGCGCGGGATTCGAGTGCCGGTGAAAGCGAAGTCGAATTCGGTCTTGACGCCACGGCACTTCGTGCAGCAGACTCGCATCTAACCGGACAACATTGTCCGGTTGCGCCGAGTTCTTCGGAACTCGCCGCCCGTGCCGGCCCCGCAACCAGTTCCGGATTCGCTCTTCCTGCAGAGCGTCCCGGACGCCGGCATGGCGGCGGCGTCCCGGTTTGCCGCCCCACCGGGACCCTCGGGGGGTGGTCGTGCACCTTCGTCACCGACCACCCCCCGGGCACCGGCAACGGCGCCGGTGGCCGCCGAGCCAATCCGGACAGTATCGTCCGGATTGGCCGCAACGGTACTACGCTGAGCCTCGTGCCGAGTCGATACCGGAGCAATCGTGGACCGGCCGTCGCGCCTGCCAATCGGCGGGCGCTGCTCAGGGCCGCACGAGAGGCGTTCGCCGAGATAGGGTTCGGCGCCTCGCTCAATGAGATCGCCAAACGCGCGGGCGTGGGGCACGGCACCATGTACCGCCACTTCCCCGACCGGATCGAATTGGCCGTCGCGGTCTTCGAATCAGACATCACGGCTTTCGAACTGCTCGACGCGCGCCGCGACAGCACCCTGGACGATTTGCTCGACATCGTGACCGCCGCCGCCACGTCCGCTGCCGCGCTGACCGAGTTGCTCATGACCCATCGCGCCGATCCGCGCGTGGCATGGCTCGACGATCGGGTCCGCCGGATCATCATCCGCATCTACGAACGGGCCCGGGCCAGTGGCCAACTCGGCCCCCATTTGACCGCCGAGCACCTCATGCTCGCCGTCGCCATGCTCGCGCTCGCGCTCGGCAAATGCGGTCACCGGGCACAGAGCGCCCGGGTCGCGAACGATGCCCGGGCGCTGTTCGGCGCCGCCTTCACTCCCCCGCTCGACCTGTCGTGACGGGCCTCGGGACGGAGCGATCACCACTGCGGGCGTGGGCGGCCTCCGGGGCGATGGAACTCACCGGGCTCCCCGGTGGCCCACCGCTCGGCGTGCCCGGGGCACCGGCTCAGCGGGTAGAGCGGGCGCTGGCGAGTACGAGGCAATGGACCTGGGAGCGAACGGGAGAGTGGCCGGATCTGCCCGGTGTCGGCGTGCTCGGCGAGCGGGCGGCGCTCGCGGGTTTGACTCGGCGCGGGCCCGAATCGTGTGGTGGGGCCTTCCGTGTGCTGCGGACGGCGGACGGGCACCTGGGGCTGTCGCTGCCGCGTGCGGAGGACCTCGATCTTCTTCCCGCGTTGACCGAAGACGCGGTGCCCGACGATGCTCCGTGGCAGGCGGTCACTCGATGGGCGGCCGAGCACTCGACCGAGGCCGCGGCGGCACGGGTGCGGCTGCTGGGGTTGGCCGGCGCCGCGGTGCCCGCGCCCGAACGCCGTTCTCGTGCCGGGGTACTCGTCACCGAGTTCGGGCGCCGCACCCATCGCCGGACCCACCCGATCGTGGTGGACCTGACCGCGCTGTGGGCCGGGCCGCTGTGCGCGCACCTGCTCGGACTCGGTGGCGCCCGCGTGATCAAGGTCGAGAGCCGCGCTCGACCCGACGGCGCACGCCGAGGCGCACCCGGGTTCTTCGACCTACTTCGTCACGGACATTCCATGCTCTGCTTGAACTTTCGCGACCCCCTCGATATCGACCGGCTCCGGCGTCTCATCGCAGCGGCGGATCTGGTCCTGGAGGGTTCCCGACCGCGAGCACTGCGCCAGCTAGGCATCGACGCCGCCGCCTGCGTCGCGCAGGGCACGTCCTGGCTCTCGATCACCGCCCGCGGGCGCGACAGCGACGCCATCGGATTCGGCGACGACGTGGCGGCCGCAGCCGGGCTCGTCATCACCGACAACGACGCGGTGCTGCCGTGCGGGGACGCGCTGGCGGACCCGCTGACCGGTATATGCGCCGCCGAGGCGGCCGCCTCGGCACTGCTGGCCGAGAACGCCCGCTTGATCGACGTCTCGATGCTCCATGTCTCGGCCGAAACGGCAACGGGCATCGTCGAAGAGCACTCCGTGTACCGGTCTGGTGAGCGATGGTGGGTGGAATCGGCCGAGGGCCGGTATCCGGTCGACCCACCGTGCGCCCGACGTGCCCCGGGCCCGGCCGGATCGCTCGGCGCGGACAACGCCGCGTTCGGGCGCGAGGTGGCCGGACGATGAGTGCGGCGAACACGCTGGGGTCCATCCTGTTTCGCGATGTCGAGGTCGCGGGCGCACACGCGGACGTCCTGGTGCGCGGGGAGCACGTCGTGACGGTTGGGCAGGTGCCGCGGGGACAGTACGACGAAGTGATCGACGGGGCGGGTGGTGCGCTGCTGCCGGGGTTGCACGACCACCATGTGCATCTGCTGGCCATGGCCGCCGCGCTGCGATCGGTGGACTGCGGGCCACGAGCGGTGCGCGGGCTGCGGGGCCTGCGCGCGGCGCTGCGGGGGGACGGCGGGGCGGGGTGGGTGCGCGGCGTCGGGTACCACGAGTCGGTAGCCGGAACCCTTGACCGTCATGTCGTCGACCGGCTGTGTGAGGATCGGCCGGTCCGGATCCAACATCGCAGCGGGGCACTGTGGATGCTGAACTCGCTTGCGCTGCAGCGGGTGGCGGGCGTGCTCGACGACTCTCCGGACGTGGAACGCGACGGGAACGGAGAGCCCACCGGCAGGCTCTGGCGCTACGACGGACGCCTGCGTGCGGCGCTCCCCGATGATCCACCCGCGCTGCACGCGGTCGGGCGGGCGCTCACCCGCGCGGGGATCACCGGGGTCACCGACGCGACACCCGATCTGGACTCGGATGCCCTCACGATTCTCACCGCCGCCCGCGCCGACAGCGCACTGCCGCAACAGGTTACGCTGCTCGGCACGGACCGGGCAACCGGACCGGGATTCACGGTCGGTCCACGCAAACTGCTGCTGCGCGACCACGACCTGCCCGACTACGACTCGCTCGCCGCCACGGTCGCTGCCACACACCGAATCGGTCGTCCCGTCGCGGTGCACTGCGTCACCCGAATCTCACTCCTGTTGACCCTGGCCGTATTCGACGATGTCGGCACCGTGCCCGGAGATCGCATCGAGCACGCGGCGGTGGTGCCCGAGGGCGTGGCCGCCCGGATGGCGTCCCTGGGCGTGGCCGTGGTGACCCAGCCCGGCTTCCTCCACGATCGCGGCGACCACTACCGGCGCGAGGTCGCCCCCGACGATCTGGAGCACCTCTACCCGCACGCCCGCCTGCTCCGCGCGGGCGTTCCGGTGGCCCTGTCCAGCGACGCACCCCACGGCCCCCTGGACCCCTGGGCGAACATGCGTGCCGCGGTAGACCGCACAACCCGCACCGGGAAGGTGCTGGCGAAATCCGAACGGGTGTCCCCGAAAACGGCCCTGTCCGCCTACCTCGGCGCTCCCTCCGATCCGGGCGGCCCCCCACGCACGGTCACCCCCGGCGCCCCCGCCGACCTGTGCCTCCTGGACGTCCCGCTGTCGGCAGCCCTCGAACAACTCGACGGCACAGCGGTACGCGGGGTCGTGATCGAGGGCCGCTGGCACACGACCCGCCACTGACTCCGACGGCTCTGAGCGCGGAGTGCTCCGGCCGCCGCCGCACCGGCCCGCAGTCTCCTGTGGCAATCTCGACGGCTGGCCGGTCGCTGCCGCCTCCGGGTGCGCGCCCGCGTCCCGGGACCGGACGGGCTGGTCCTCGTACCCCCATGCGGCGGTAGTAGATTCGCGCCGTGCGTGAAGGTGCGACGGTCGAGCCCGTCAGTGTGCGGCGGCCGCTGGAGAGCGGGCGGATCGACGAGCGGATCGGGCTGATCCGGGAACTCCTGGATCGGTGGGCCGCATTGCGGCCCAGCGACCCCCGAGCGTGGCGGAGCTGTTGGCCGCCGGTCGACGAACACGTCGTCGCCGAGCTCGAACAGCGGCTGGGCTCGCGGCTGCCGGAGGGATACCGGCGGTATCTGCTCGAGTTCGGGGAGCCCGCGCACGGGCTGATGGGTTACGGGCCCACGCCTTTCGCGGAGCAGGCCGGGGAGCGGTCCGGGGAGCCGTTCGTGCTGGACCGGCCGTGGGCGGGATGGACCGAGCAGATCAGCGAATGGGAAGACGAGGAGGGCGAGGACTTCTTCGACTGCGGGCCCGGGGAGTTCTACGGGCAGTTCGAGGACCCGCGAGACGCGTTCTTCGATCTGCCCGCGGGCGCCGAAGCGACGGACGGCACCGTCGATCTGGGCGCCACGCGCAGCCACATCATCGCCCGGCTGGTGATCAACGGGCCGTGGGCGGGGTCGGTGTGGTTCGACAGCTCCGGCTACGACGGCGCTCTGCTGGAACCGGCCGAGGGCGAGTACTGCTACCGGGACACCCGCGGGGAGTTCTTCGACGCGGGAGAATGGCTGCCGCTCACCGGGACCGCCTGGTTCCCGCCTGCGCCCGCCGGCCCGCTGGATCCCGCTCCCGGCGACTTCCTGGACCTGACCATCGAATGGCTACGACACCGGGTGCGGCAGGCCGAGGCCGAAAAGATCTGCGACGGGCTGGATCTCGCCACGTTGATCGAGGCGCGCGAGCGACTGGACGCACCGCACGACTTCGGGTATCCCAGGGGACACCGATACGGGAAGTTCACGCGCTACATCGGCCGGTTGATGCGCGACGAACTGCTCGGCGCCGCACCCACCGCGGGCGACCGGATCCTCGAACGGGCGTCCGCGCTGTTGCCGCCGACCGGCGTGCCGGTAGCGCTGATTCTCGCCCGGCGGTGGCGGGAACTGATCGACTTCGAACTGAGCGCCTTCCCCGAATCCGACCGCAGCGCCGTCAATCTGGCGCTCGCGGCGACCATGCTCGACACCGAGCCGAGTTTCCAGGCGGCCACCGGCGCGGCGAGCCCGCAGCGAACCGGCTTCGACCGGTGGGCGGTGCTCGACGCCCTCGCCCCGGCCGAGCCCGACCTGCGGCGGCGCTTCGTGACCCTGCTCCCCGAGACCGACGCCGCCGAACTCGCCCCGCTGCTCGAGATCGCCACGATCGACATCACCCCGGACGCCCTCGACACCCTGCTCGCCGCCGACCCGTCCGCATCGGATCGGACGGCGCTCACCGTCCTGCTGACCCGGGCGCTCCACGCCGATGACACCCCGGCGCCCGGCCTCGCCGAACGCCTGTGCGCGCTCGCCGTGGCCGCCGACCGGCTCGGTGAGGTCTTCGACCAGCTGAATGCCGTTGCCGGACAACGGTGGCGCGATCGCGGGGAAGCCCACCGGGAGGGTCAGCGCCGGCTCGACAGCTGTCGATAGCCTTCCGACTCCCGAAACAGCGCACGGCCCGCGTCCGTCACCCGCGCGCCTCGACGCGGAAGCCCGCGGCGAGGTTGCGGAACGCCTCGTCGAGAATGACTGTCAGCTCCCGGTTCTCGTCGGCGAGCCAGTGCTCGTAGGCCGCGATCGCGACACCGAGGGCGGCATGGGCGAGGGCCCGGGGCACCAGATCCGACGCCGGGCCGCCCAGGCGTTCGGCCGCGAAGTCGGCGACCACCGCCCGCCACGCGCGATAGCGCAGCGCCGCGTGGGCCTGCAGGGCCGGCACGCCCAGGATCAGGCGCATCCGATCTCGATGCCAGGGGATCTCGGCGGGATCGAAGCGGTTGAACTCCACCACCACCGTGCGCAGCGCGTCCATCGGGTGCTCGTCGGGGGCGACGGCCGCGAAGCGTTCGCGCATCGTGCGCAGGTGGGCGTCGAAATCGCCCCAGACCACGTCGTTCTTGGAGTCGAAGTAGCGGAAGAAGGTTCGCCGGCCGATGCCCGCGGCGTGTGCGATGTCCTCGACCGTGGTGGCATCGAAGCCGTGCCGGTCGAAGAGTTCGAAAGCCGCGCGCTCGAGCGCGAGGGCGGTGGTGGAGCGCCGCCGGCCGGGGCCGGTCGAACTCGGCTGCGTGGCGGCTGATTTCACGGTCATCGGTCTTCCTTTTCGGCACCCGGTGCCATTATGCTGTCCGTGACTGAAAATGCCATTCTCATCCGAGGAGAGTCATGATTGCCACCACTGCCGGTTCCCCCACTGCCGACGACGGCGTGCTCATCGAAGAAGACCTGCTCGTGGAAGAGGTCTCGATCGACGGCATGTGCGGTGTCTACTGACCTCGCGGGCTTCGACCCGGCCCGGCCGCATCGCCTGGCCGAGTCGGTCTCGCTGCGGCCCGAGCCCTTCGGCGCGCTGGTCTACGACTACGCCACCCGCAGGCTGTCCTTCCTGAAAACCCCACTGCTGGTGCAGGTCGTCGGCCTGCTCGAGTACCAGCCCGACGTGCACGCCACCCTGGTCGCCGCCGGGGTTCCGGCGGCCGATCATTCGCGCTATCTGGATGCGCTGGCCGGACTGGCCGCCTCCGGCACCATCGCACCGCGCCACGGCGGCTGAGCCCCGAACCGGGAGCAACCATGAAACTGGTCGACCACTTCGAACACGGACTCAACTCCCCCATCTGCCTGACCTGGGAGCTGACCTACGCCTGCAATCTGGCGTGCACACACTGCCTGTCGTCCTCGGGCCGCCGCGACCCACGCGAATTGAGCACCGCCGAGTGCAAGGCCGTCATCGACGAGCTGCAGCGCATGCAGGTGTTCTACGTCAACATCGGCGGCGGCGAACCCACCGTGCGCCCGGACTTCTGGGAATTGATCGACTACGCCGTCGACCACGGCGTCGGGGTGAAGTTCTCCACCAACGGCATTCGCCTGACCGCCGACCGCGCCCGCGTGCTGGCCGCCAGTGACTACGTCGATGTCCAGATATCCCTGGACGGCGCGACCGCCGAGGTCAACGACGCGGTGCGCGGTGCGGGGTCCTTCGCCACGGCCTGGAACGCCATGCAGAACCTGGCCGACGCGGGCAAGACCGGCTTCAAGCTCTCGGTGGTCATGACCAGGCACAATGTCGGCCAGCTGGACGAATTCAAAGCCATCGCCGACCATTTCGGCGCGCAGCTGCGCATCACCCGCCTGCGGCCGTCCGGCCGCGGCGCGGACGTGTGGCCCGAGCTGCACCCGACCGCCGAGCAACAGCTGACCATCTACGACTGGCTCGTCGCCAACGGCGAACAGGTGCTCACCGGTGATTCCTTCTTCCACCTCAACGCTCTCGGCGACACCGCGCTGCCGGGATTGAACCTGTGCGGCGCGGGCCGCGTGGTGTGCCTGATCGACCCGGTCGGCGATGTCTACGCCTGCCCGTTCGCCATCCACGATGAATTCCTGGCCGGGAACGTGCGCGACCCCGGCGGCTTCGACACCGTCTGGCGCGGTTCGGACCTGTTCACCCGCCTGCGTGAACCCCAGGCCGCCGGCGCGTGCGCGCAATGCTCGGCCTTCGACGCCTGCCGCGGCGGCTGCATGGCGGCCAAGTTCTTCACCGGCCTGCCGCTGGACGGTCCCGACCCCGAATGCGTGCGCGGGAACGCCGAATCCGGGCTCGCGACGCCCGGGCAGCGGCCGACCCCGGACAAGGATCACTCGCGGAAGCGGCGCTCGGCCGTGACGCTCGGCATCCCCACCCTCGCCCGGGCCACCGTGCCCGACCGCGCCTGCGACACCAGCCCGCTCGCCGGACTGCGCTGAATCGCGTTACCAGACAAGGATATCCACACGATGGCAAGCACCAGCGACTGGTTCGAATCCGTCGCCGAGGCCCAGCGCCGCGCCAAGAAGCGCGTTCCCAAGGCCGTGTATCTGGCCCTGCTGGCCGGGTCCGAGGCGGGGGTCACCCTCGATGACAACGCCGCCGCGTTCGCCGAACTCGGCATGCGCCCGCACATCGCCGACCTGCCCGCGACCCGCGATCTGTCCACCACCGTGCTGGGACAGGAGATTTCGCTGCCGGTGATCTGCTCACCCACCGGGGTGCAGGCGGTCGATCCGGCCGGGGAGATCGGCGTCGCCCGCGGCGCGGCACAGTCGGGCACCGCGCTCGGGCTGTCCTCGTTCGGGTCCAAACCGATCGAGGAGGTCGTGGCCGCCAACGACAAGACCTTCTTCCAGGTGTACTGGCTGGGGAGCCGCGAGGCCATGGTCGCCCGGCTCGACCGGGCGCGCGAGGCCGGGGCCAAAGGCGTGATCGTCACCCTGGACTGGATTTTCGCCACCGCCCGCGACTGGGGCAGCCCCGCCCTGCCCGAACGGGTGGATTTCAAGACGGCCGTGAAGTTCGCGCCCCAGGTGCTGGCCCGGCCCGGCTGGCTGTGGCGCTTCGCGCGATCGGGCGCGCTCCCGGACCTGAGCACCCCGAACCTGGTGGCCCGCGGGGAAACCGGCCCTACCTTCTTCGGCGCGTACGGCGAGTGGATGGGCACCCCGCCGCCCACCTGGGACGATCTGGCCTGGCTGCGCGAGCAGTGGGACGGGCCCTTCCTCATCAAGGGCATCTCGCGGCCCGACGACGCCAAGCGCGCCGTGGACGTCGGCGCCACCGCCATCTCGGTGTCCAATCACGGTGGCAACAACCTCGATTCGACTCCCGCCTCCATCCGGCTGCTGCCGAGCATCGTCGATACCGTGGGCGGGCAGGTGGAAATCCTGCTCGACGGCGGGGTGCGGCGCGGCAGCGACGTGGTCAAGGCGCTCGCGCTGGGCGCCCGGGCGGTCATGATCGGGCGGCCCTACCTGTGGGGCATGGCCGCCGGGGGCGAACGCGGGGTCCACAACGTGCTCGAAGTCCTGCGCCAGGGCATCGATTCCACGCTCTACGGGCTCGGGCACGCGAGCATCGCGGACCTCGGCCGGGACGATGTGATCATGCCGGACGGGTTCACCCGGGGCCTGTGATGGACACCGCCCCCGTCGCCGTGGTGACCGGCGCCGCACGCGGCATCGGGGCGGCGACCGTGCGCGCCCTGGCCGGGCGGGGCTGGGGTGTCGTCGCGATCGATCGCTGCGCCGACGACCCGGCCGTGCCGTACCCGCTCGCCACGCTCGATCAATTGCATTCGCTCGCTGCGGAATACGACGATTCGGTGCTGCCGGTCGTTGCCGACGTGCGCGACCGCGACGCGCTCGCGGCGGCGGTGGGCCTGGCCGAGGAACGCTTCGGACGGGTCGATGCCGCCGTCGCCGCCGCTGGCGTGATCACCGGGGGCGGGCGGGCCCTGTGGGAAACGGACGCCGGCGACCACACCGCGA
The DNA here is from genome assembly GCF_053645575.1 of Nocardia sp. NPDC055321. NCBI lineage: Bacteria > Bacillati > Actinomycetota > Actinomycetes > Mycobacteriales > Nocardiaceae > Nocardia > Nocardia sp. NPDC055321. The sequence goes on along the minus strand of NZ_JBSHMS010000032.1, from coordinate 51,852 downwards.
TGTTCGACATCTGCGTCCACGGGGTGGCGAACCTGGCGCGAGCCGCCGTTCCGGCCATGCTGCGCCGAACAGGCACGGGCGCAGGACGTTTCATCGCCCTCGCCTCGGCGGCCGGGCACCACGGAATGTGGCGGCTGGCGGGCTACAACGCCGCCAAGCACGCGGTGGTCGGGCTCGTCGCCGGACTCGCGCACGACCTGCGCGGCACCGGCGTCTCCGCGGTCGCGGTGTCGCCCGGATGCACCCGCACCGCGCTGCTCGCCGAATCGGCTCGGCTCTACGACCTGGACTCGGTCGAGGCGTTCGCCGCGCACCAGATGCTGGACCGGATCCTCGAGCCCGAGGAGGTCGCCGGGGTGGTGGCGTGGCTGTGCGCGCCCGAATCCGCCTGTGTCACCGGCACTGTCGTACACGCCGACGGAGGGTTCCTGCCGTGAGAGTGCTCCTGGATCCACGCGGGCGGCGGTTCGCCGACGGGCGCGGACTGCTCGGCGGTTCGCCGACGCGACTGCTGCGCCTGGGCGCGAACGGCGCACGCGTGCTGGATGATTGGCTCGCGGGGTCCGGTGTCGGCGGAGATCCGGCGCACCGTGCGCTGGCCCGGCGGCTGTTGGACGCCGGAATCGTGCACCCGGCGCCGGAACCGGATCGGCGCGCGCGGCACGCGGTGACGATCGTCATCCCGGTGCGGGACAACGCCGCCGGGCTGGCGCGTTTGACCTCGACCACCGTCGGCGACTCGCGATGCGTGATCGTCGACGACGGGTCGCTGCCGCCGCTGCCGGATGCCACCGTGCGCCATCGCATCCCCCGCGGCCCGGCGGCGGCGCGCAATACCGGCCTGCGCGGTGTGGACACCGCACTGGTGGCGTTCCTGGATTCCGATACGATCCCGGCTCCCGATTGGCTCGACACCATCGTTCCGCTGTTCGAGGATCCCGCGGTGGCGGCGGTCGCACCGCGCGTGCGCAGCCTGCCCACCGGCCCGATCGGGCGCTACGAAGAGCGCCGATCCGCCCTGGACATGGGTGGGCGGCCCGCGACCGTCCGCCCCGACGGGCATGTGCGCTATGTCCCCTCGGCGGCGCTGGTCGTGCGTGTGGACGCGTTGCGCGCGGTCGGCGGGTTCGATGAGCGCCTGCGCTTCGGTGAGGACGTCGACTTGGTGTGGCGACTGCTGGCCGCGGGACATACGGTGCGCTACCAACCGGAGTCGACGGTGCACCACGAACCGCGCGCGAGCCTGAGCGAGTTCCTGCGCCAGCGCTTCGACTACGGCACCTCCGCCGGGCCGCTGTCGACCCGGCATCCGGAGTTGCTCGCGCCCGCCGTGCTGACCCCGATCACGCTGGCGCAGGTGGTCATCGCGGTGTGCGGCTTCCCGGCCGCGGCCCTGGCGCCGAGCTTGTTCACCGCCGCCACGACCCTGCGGGTGCTGCTCCGGGGCGGTGTTCCTGTTCCGGTCGCGGCGGAACTGGTGGCGACCGGGCAGCTCACGCTCGTGCGGCAGTGGGCCGCCGCGATCCGCCGCACCTGGTGGCCGCTGCTGCTGTGGAGCCCGCGCGGGCGCACCGTGCTGCGGCTGGCCTGCGCGGTCGCCGCCCTGGAAGCGGTCGCCGAGAACACCGATCCGGCACTGCGATTGGCCGACGACTTCGCGTACGGGCTCGGCGTCTGGGCCGGATGCGCGCGCACGCCGACCACGCGGCCGCTGCTCCCGCGCCTGGTTCGCTCGACCGATCGAGTCCGCCGATGACCGGCCCGTGGCCCGCCGAACTCGTCGCGCACCGCTCCCCCGAGGTCGGCGCGCGCCCGCGCCTGCTGCTGGCCGTCCCGGTGGGCGCGACCGAACAACACGGCCCGCACCTGCCGCTGGACACCGACACCGCCATCGCGGTCGAGCTGTGCCATCGGCTGGCCGCGCGCGTTCCGGATGTCGTTGTCGCACCGGCCATCCCGTTCGGATCCAGTGGCGAGCACTCCGGTTTCCCGGGCACGCTGTCCATCGGCAGGCATGCACTGCGGGTGCTGCTGGTCGAATTGGTGCGCTCGGCGGACGAATTCGCGGGCGTCATCCTGGTCAACGGCCACGGCGGCAACCTCGATTCGCTGCACGCGGCGGCCCGCATCGCCCGCTACGAGGGTCGCGACGTACTGGCCTGGTCACCGGCGGGCGACCCCGGGGACAGTCACGCCGGACACGCGGAGACCTCGGTGATGCTGCGCCTGCGCCCGGAATCGGTTGCCCTGGAACGACTCGAACCAGGCGACACCCGTCCGCTGGGTGAGATCATCGATCAACTGCGCCGGCACGGCGTCGCGGCGGTCAGCGCCAACGGCGTCCTCGGCGATCCCACCCGAGCCACCGCCGAGGACGGTGAACGCCTGCTCGAACGCTGGGCCACCGCCCTCGCCGAGCAGACCGCCCGCCATTTCCCCCGCCCCGGCCCGGCGCCGCACGACCCGGTTCCGGACGGGGCGACCGCCATATCCGGTTGAGCCGCTCCGGCCACCCTTGTCCCCCACAGTGATTCGCGGCCATCCGGCCCGGGAGGAAGATCCATGCACCCCATCGACGCCGCCACCCTGCTGATCCGCCTGGTTCTGGGCGCGATCATGATCGCCCATGGGGTCAACCACTGGATCGGCGGCGGCAAGATCGCCGGTACCGCGCGCTGGTTCACCGGCCTCGGCCTGCGCAACGGCGTGCTGCAGGCCTGGCTCAGCGTGCTCACCGAGATCGGCGCGGGCGTGCTGCTGATCGCGGGGCTGCTCACGCCCCTGGCCTGCGCCGCCACCATCTCGATCATGCTCGTCGCCGGGCTGCTGGCGCATCGCGCCAACGGCTTCTTCGTCTTCAAGGAGGGCTACGAATACGTTCTGGCCCTGGGGGCTACGGCGCTGGCGCTGGCCCTGCTCGGCCCGGGCCGCATCTCACTCGACCACGCCGTGGGCAGCGAGATCACCGGCTGGGCGGGCGGCGGTCTCGCGCTCGGGGCGGCTGTCGTCGCGACGGGCGGCCTGCTCGCGGTGTTCTGGCGCCCGGGAGCCCGGTAGCGGCTGACGGGCCGCCTCCTCGATCATCGAGATGAACGGGGCCAGCAGCGGATTCGTACCGCCGGTCGGCCACATCAGGCCGTAGTCGATCGGCGGTGCGTCGCGGAACGGCACGAAGACCAGGCCCGGATAGGAAAAGAACTGGTCCGCGCGCGCCGCCACGGGACCGACGCCCATCCCCTGGCTCACGTGCACGAGCATCTCGGACCAGCAGGCCGTCGCCGACCCGTGCGGCACGGGGCGTCCCGACGGCGTCCGGCGCGGGAAATAATGGTCCAGCCAGTAGCGCGGTATGAGGTCGCCGGCGACGGTGATCAGGGTGGCGTCGGCCAGATCCTCCAGGGACACCGAGTCCCGGCGGGCGAACGGATGCCCCTCGGGCACCATCAACGCTCGTGGCTCGGAGAACAGGACCGGCCCGGTCGTGATGTCGGCTTCGGCGATCGGCAACTCGGTGAGCTGCAGATCGACTGCGCCCGAACGCATCCGGCCCAGCGGATCGCCGATGTGGATCTCCTCCACCCGCACGACGCTCCCCGGATAGCGGGCGCGGAGCCGATCTGCCGCCCGCACCATCACATTTCCACACCATGGGGCCGAGAACCCCGCCGTGATGGCGGGTTTCACCGCGTTGCCCAGACTCGCCGCGGCGAGTCCGGCGGTGATCCGGTCGTAGGCGGGGCGCAGCTCGTCGCGCAGCTGTTCGCCGACGACCGTCAGGGCCACCGTCCGGCTGTTGCGCTCGAAGAGCGGCGCGCCGACCTGTCGTTCGACCTTGCGGATGAGCTGACTGATCCGGCTGGTCGTCACCCGCAGGCGTTGCGCGGTCCGGCCGAAGTGCAGTTCCTCGGCAAGGGTGAGGAAGGCCTCGAGCTCCAACCGTTCCAGCATTGCTCATCCTCGTCTCGTGCGGCCGTCCCGGTCGTTCCCGCGGCTCGGGCATGGTAGCGGGCTGATCGATGGCCGGGCGCACGCGGCTCAGCGGGCCAGTTCCTCGGCCATGCGGGCGGTGACAGTGGCCAGCACGCGGGCCGCGATCGCCAGGTCTTCGGGAGAGACGGAGCCGTAGGCGGCCGACACGATCGCACCGGACTCGGCGCGGATCCTGCCCGCGAGGGCGGTGCCGGCGGCGGTGGGTTCGACCGAGCCTTCCGGGGTGGTCGCGAGCAGACCGCTGCCGAGCAGCGCGTCGATCGCGGTCTCGACGTCGGCGGGATTCCACCGGGTCATCCGGGCGATCCGGGCGATGTACGCGGCCGGCTCGACCGGTTCGCCGGCGGCCAGGGCCTGGTTGAGCACGATCCACTGATGCTCGTCGAGGGTGGTGCCGGCCAGCGCGCGGTTCAGGATCGCGGCGTGGTGCTTCTCGGCCTGGCCGACGATCGCGGGGTTCAGGGTGGGCTGGGTGGTGGCGGTCATTGCGATCTCCTCGTTCGGTGGTGCTCGGTGACGAGTTAGATTCTGACACTCAGTTCCAGAAATGCGCAAGTGTCAATTTCGACTGAGTATCTTTCGTGCCTGAGGCTCGCTTGGGGGTAGGATCTCGGCATGCCTCGAGACGACCGCGCACTGCCGCTGCGTGAACGCAAACGGATACGCACCCGCCGCGCACTCGCGGACGTGGCACTGCGGCTGTTCACGGAGAAGGGCTTCGCCGCCACCACCGTGGAGGAACTGGTCGACGCGGCGGAGGTCTCACGCAGCACGTTCTTCCGGGCCTTCCCCACCAAAGAGGCCGTGGCGATCGAGGCCGAAACCGAGTTGTGGACGGGCTATCTCGACGCCCTGGCCGAGCACGCACTGACCGGGCCGATCCTCGACGCGCTGCGCGACACCCTCGCCGGCGCGGCCGCCGCGCTCCCCGACGACTGGGACGAGCGCTACATCGCCACCCGCCGCCTGGTGCTGACCGCGCCGAGTCTGCTCGGCCACGTCGAGTACTCGCGGTCACGCGTGGAAACCCAAGTGGCCCAGCACCTGTCGGCTGAGCTCGCCCTCTCCGACGGCGACCTGCGCCCGCGCATTCTCGCGGAGATGACCACCACAGCCTGGAGCACCGCGGGCCGCGCCTGGGTTGCCGCCGACGGGGCGGGTGGGCGCACCGGCCTGCTCGACGGTCTGCGTGACGCCTTCGCCGCCGTGCCGGGCGCGCTCGAGCTGACGCGGTAGTCTGCCGCCCGTTCGGGCACCGGGCTTCGTCATCAGCGGGGCCCCGGTCATCACCGTGGGCGGCGTACCCGGGGTGCGCGTCTCGATCCGGCGAACCGGGCACGCGACATCACCCGGAAACGACCGCGGCGTCAGCGGATCATCCGCTGACGCCGAGAGGGGTTGCGCGCGTTACTACTTCAGCATGCTTCCCGCGTCGATCGGGAGGGGGACGCCGGTGATGTAGCGGGCCTCGTCGGAGGCCAGGAACAGGACCGCGTTGCTGATGTCCTCGGGCTCCATCCACGGCACGGGGAGGGTGTGGAACATGCGGCAGATCGGCTCCAGGTCGGCGGGGCCGGGGGACTCGAGGTCGGGGCGGAACAGTTTGTAGGTGCCCTCGTTCATCACCATGGGGGTGTTCACGTGGGTGGGGTGCACCGAGTTCACGCGGATCGAGTGGTGGCCGAGCTCGACGGCGAACGTGCGCATGAGGCCGACCACGCCGTGCTTGGCGGCGACATAGTGGCCGACGTTCGGGTACGCCTTGAGGCCGCCGACCGAGCTGGTGAGAATGATCGAGCCGCCGCGCTCACCCGAGACGATGTGCGGGACAGCGGCTTTCACGGTCTTCCAGACGCCGCCGAGGTTCACCCCGATCATGTCGTCCCACAGCTCTTCCTTCAGGTCGGTCAGCAGACCGCCCTCGTTGCCGATGCCGGCGTTGGCCACGACGATGTCCAGGCGGCCGAGCTGTTCGACGCCGCCGTCCACCGCGGCCTTCATCGCGTCGTAGTCGCGCACGTCCACCTCGGCGGTGACCACGCGGCGGCCCAGGCCCTTGACCAGTTCCGCGGTCGTGGCCAGATCCTCGGGGGTGGACATCGCGAACGGCACGTTGTCCAGCTGCTTGCAGACGTCGATCGCGATGATGTCGGCGCCCTCCTGCGCCAGGCGCACCGCGTGCGCGCGGCCCTGACCGCGGGCCGCACCCGTGATGAATGCGACCTTTCCTTCGACCCGTCCGGTCATCACTACCTCACTTCATTGGTTCGCCGAATCGGCATGCCCGAGTAGGGAACTCAGGACTTGGGGGTGAATTCGAGCTGCAGCTTCTGCAGGCCGCGCAAGATGTAGGTGGGCTCGTAGTCGTAGCGCCGCGCGTCGATCGGGCCGTGCTCGTTCTCGTCGATGCGGATGTCGAGCATCCGATCGAGGATGCGCTCCATCGACACCCGGCCCTCGACTCGAGCGAGCGGCCCGCCCGGGCAGGTGTGCACGCCGCGCCCGAAAGCCATGTGCTCCCGGGAGTTCGGGCGATCGAGGCGGAAATCGTGCGGGTCCTCGAAGCGGCGCGGATCGCGGTTGGCCGCACCCGGGCACAGCATGATGGTGGTTCCGATCGGCACCTCGGTCTCACCGAGCTGGGTGGCCTGCTTGGCCAGTCGGAACAGACTCTTCACGGGAGCCTCCATGCGCAGGGTCTCCTCGATGAACACCGGGATCTTGCTGCGGTCGGCCCGGAGCTCCTCCTGCAGACCCGGTGTGTCGCAGAGGAATTTGAGCGCGGAGGTCAGCAGCTTGGCGGTGGTCTCCTGCCCGGCGGCGAAGAGGAAGGTCGCCGAGCGCACGACGTCGATGACCTCGGGGGTCGACCCGTCCGGGTACTTGGCCAGCGCGAGCTGGGTCAGCACGTCGTCACGCGGGTTCGCGCGGCGGTCGGAGATGTAGGCGCTGAACTTCTCGTCCAGGAACTCGAGCGGGTTGCTCGAGACGATGTCGTCGTCGAGGGCGCCGACGCGCGCGCCGGGCCGCTCCGCACCCAGCACCACCCGGAACTGCTGGTGGTCCTCCTCCGGAACGCCGAGCACATCGGCGACGACCAGGAGCGAGAAGGGTTTCGCGTACGCGGCGAGGAAGTCGCACGCGCCGTCGGCGACGAACTCGTCGAGCTGGGCGTCGGCCAGCCGCCACATGAACTCCTCGTTCTCCTTCAACCGCGCCGGGGTGAGCAGGCGGTTGAGCAGGGATCGAGCCGCCGTGTGGTCCGGCGGATCCATGGTGACCATGTGCTCGTACATGGGCATCTTGTGCCGGTGCTCGGCGATCAGCGCGCCCAGGTCGTCGCCTTCGACTTCGAACGGCAGCGGCGGGAACGGGCCGCCGACCGCGATCACCGAGGACAGCGCGTCCCCGTTGCGCATGGCCTCGGCCGTCTCCTCGTATCCGGTCACCGCCACGACCCCGTGGTGCGGCAGCCCGGTCACCGGGCACTTCGAGCGCAGGTGGTCGTAGTACGGGTGCGGATTCGGCACCAGCGCCTGGTCCGTGAAGTAGTCGACCGTGTCGAAGTCAGTCATCCTGGACAGCTCCTGCCGTGGTTAGAGAATTCACTCTGAATGATAATTGCGATCTTCTCTCACGAGAATAGCGTTCTCCGATAGGCATGGGCCATCGCCCGGATCCGGAGACGCGAGGTCAGTGACCGACCAGCATGGCTTCCGCCGCCGCCGGGGACTCCCCCGGACATCCGGCGGCCCGCAGCGCACAGGATTTGAACGCCCGAGCGGCCGTGCTCACCCGGTGCTCGCCCGGGTGCATCCGGCCCGCCAGTTCCTCGGGCACCTCCGCACCCCAGAGCAACACGCGAGACCTGCCGCGCTCGAGGCACGACAGCACGCCGGCGCGCACGCGCTCGTCCGCCAGGTACGCCTCGACCGTCACGGCGATGACGTCCGGCCAGATCTCCGGCTCGGCCGGTGGCCGCGCGGGCAGCAGATCCATGCTGGTCGCGCCCAGAATCTCCAGGGCGCGAACATCTTCCAGGTCCGACAGCAGCACGCTCACCTCCCAGCCCGCCGAGGCATGATCGAAGAGCCAGCCGCCGGCGTAGCGCACCACGTCGGCCGCCCGGGGTGCGACCACGACCACCCGGTATCGCATGGGACGGCGACGGGCCTTGGCCCGCCAGCCGGAGAGCGGAAGCGCGCCCGGCACCTCGGAGTCGAAATCGCTGGAAACGGCGGACTGCCCGGCCATCGGGGCTCCCTCCCTGACGGAATCGCGCCACGCGCCGAGGTACCCACCCGCGCTACGGAAACGAGATTCTCTTTTTCTGTGAGATCGATCTCACCATACACAAAAACGACATTCGCAGCAGCGGGTTGCCGATCCCCCTGTCCGGCAGATCGGCGCGACTCCCATGCCGCCCCACCCGATTCCGGCTCTCAGCTCGGCAGGGTTGTCCGCGCACGGTTGCGAGAATATCATTCTCACAATTCGACAAGGAGGATCTCATGGGTAAGCAGGAGCTGCCGTACCAACTCTTCGACGCCGACAACCACCTGTACGAGACCAAGGAGGCGCTGACCAAGTACCTCCCGGAGAAGTACGCCAACGCCATCCAGTACGTCGAGGTCAACGGCCGCACCAAGATCGCGGTGCGCGGTCAGATCAGCGAGTACATCCCGAATCCCACCTTCGAGGTCGTGGCACGGCCCGGCGCGATGGAGGAGTACTTCAAGAACGGCAACCCCGAAGGCAAGAGCCGGCGCGAGATCTTCGGCGCGGCGATCAAATCCACCCCGGCGTTCCGCGAGCCCGCGCCCCGGCTCGAGCTCATGGACGAGCTGAACATCCATCGCACCCTGATGTTCCCGACGCTCGCGAGCCTCATCGAAGAGCGCATGAGCGACAATCCCGAGCTCATCCACGCGGTGATCCACGCGCTCAACCAGTGGCTGCACGAGACCTGGTCGTTCAACTACAAGGACCGGATCTACACCGTGCCGGTGGTCAGTCTGCCGATCGTGGACCGGGCCATCGAGGAACTCGAGTGGTGCGTCGAGCGCGGCGCCAAGGCCATCCTGGTGCGGCCCGCGCCGGTTCCGGGCCTGGGCGGTTCGCGCTCGTTCGCGCTGCCGGAGTTCGACCCGTTCTGGAAGCGGGTCGTGGAGCTGGACGTGCTGGTCACCATGCACTCCTCGGACAGCGGGTACGCCAAGTACTCCTCGGACTGGGAGGGCAACAGCGACGAGATGCTGCCGTTCCAGACCAACACCTACCGCATGCTCAACGAGTGGCGGCCCATTCAGGACGCGGTCGCCTCCTGGGTGTGTCACGGTGCGCTGCTGCGGTTCCCGGAGCTCAAGATCGCCGTCATCGAGAACGGCGCGAGCTGGCTCCCGCCGCTGCTCGAAGGCTTGGCCGACGTCTACAAGAAGGCCCCCGAGGGCTTCGGATTCAAGGATCCGGTGGCGGCGATCAAGAACAGCGTGCACGTGAGCCCCTTCTGGGAGGAGGATCTGGCCGCACTCGCCGACCTCATCGGCGTGGAGCGGGTGCTGTTCGGTTCGGACTACCCGCATCCGGAGGGCCTGGCCGAGCCCGCCCGCTACGTCAACGAGATCAAGGACATGCCGCTCGAACACCAGAAGCTGATCATGGGTGGCAACCTCGCACGGCTGCTGTCGGTATGAGCGAGTGGGAGACCCTGCCGCAGCTGGTCGCCTCCGCGGCAACGCGTTTCGGTGACGCGGAGGCCATCGTCGACGGCGAGCTGCGGCTGAGCTTCACCGAACTCGCGGACCGGGTCCGCCGCGCCGCCGGCGCGTTCGCGAGCGCCGGGGTCGAGGCGGGTGACCGGGTCGCGCTCTGGGCTCCCAACTCGGCCGAATGGATCATCGCCGCATGCGGGCTGGTGACCGCGGGCGGGGTGCTGGTTCCGGTCAACACCCGGTTCAAGGCCGCCGAGGCCCACGATGTGATCGCGCGCAGCGGCGCGCGGATGGTGCTGGCGCAACAGGGTTTCCTGGGCGCGGAGTACTCCGCGCCCGCCGGCGTGCCGGTGATCGACCTGAAGTCCCGATTCCTCTCCGGTGGAACGCCGTTCGAACGCGACGTCGACGGCGACGCGATCGCCGACATCGTGTTCACCTCCGGCACCACCGGAAAACCCAAGGGCGTCATGATGAATCATCGTCAGACGTTGCGGCTCTATGAGGAGTGGTGCGCGCTGGCGGATCTGCGGACCGGCGACCGCTACCTGATGGTGAATCCCTTCTTCCACACCTTCGGCTACAAGGCCGGTGTCGTAGCCTCGCTGATTCGCGGCGCGACCATGCTGCCGGTGCCGGTGTTCGAGGTCGATCGGGTGCTGGAGCTGGTCGCACGCGAGCGGGTGACCATGCTGCCCGGGCCGCCGACCCTGTATCACTCGCTGCTGCAGGCTCGGGGCGCGCACGATCTGTCCTCGTTGCGGGCCGCGGTGACCGGTGCGGCGGACATTCCGGTGGAGTTGATCCGGCGGATCCGCGAGGAACTGCCGTTCGAGACCATCATGACCGGATACGGGCTGACCGAGGCCGGCACCGCGACCGCGTCCCGGCCCGGGGACACCTTCGAACAGATCGCCACCACGGTGGGCCGGCCGTGCGACGGGGTCGAGGTGCGGATCGCCGCGGACGGCGAGGTACTCGTGCGCGGGTACAGCGTCATGCGCGGATATCTCGATGATCCGCGCGCGACCGCCGAGGCCGTCGACCCCGACGGCTGGCTGCACACCGGCGATCTCGGCGAGCTGGACGACGGCGGCCGGTTGCGCATCATCGGCCGCAAGAAGGACATGTTCATCGTCGGCGGCTTCAACGCCTATCCGGCGGAGATCGAGGGCTTCCTGCTCGAGCATCCCGCCGTGGCCCAGGCGGCGGTCGTCGGGGTGCCCGACGATCGGATGGGGCAGATCGGCATGGCCTTCGTGGTCGCGAAAGAGCCTGTGTCGGAAGCGGAATTGATCGCGTGGAGCCGAGATCGCATGGCGGGCTACAAGGTTCCGCGTTCGGTGCGGTTCCTGGCGGAGTTGCCCTTGAACGCCACCGGGAAGGTGATGAAGGACCGGCTGCCCGCCGGCGACTGACTGCTCCGGGCGCGGGTTCGGTCGACCCGGCTTCGCGCCCGGTGTATCTTCAACCCAGACGAGAGTGTGATTCTCTTGATTGGAGATCAATACTCTCCAGTGCGCCGGACCGGGTCCGGCCCCTCAGGAACAGCGAGGAAACCCGTGAACATCGACGACATGATCCTGGTGAGCATCGACGACCACGTGGTCGAACCGCTCGACATGTTCGACGGCCACGTACCCAAGAAGTGGGCCGATCTCGCACCCAAGGTCGTCGTCGACGAGCACGGTGTCGACCGGTGGATCTACCGGGATCGCCCGACCGGGGTGGCGGGGCTCAACGCCGTCGTCTCCTGGCCGCCCGAGGAGTGGGGCCGCGATCCGGCGGGGTACGCCGAGATGCGGCCCGCGGTCTGGGATGTGCACGACCGGGTGCGCGACATGGATGTCAACGGCGTGCTCGCCTCGATGTGCTTCCCCACCTTCGCCGGCTTCAGCGCGGGTCACCTGAGTCGCGGCGGGCAGGACGAGATCACCGTGGCGATGATCTCGGCGTACAACGACTGGCACATCGAGGACTGGGCGGGAGCCTATCCCGGCCGGTTCATTCCGATCGCGATCCTGCCGACCTGGGATCCCGCGCTCGCGGTGGCCGAGATCGAGCGGGTCGCGGCCAAGGGCTGTTTCTCGGTGACGATGCCGGAGCTGCCGCACATCGACGGGCTGCCGAGCTATCACGACATCGACTACTGGGCACCGGTTTTCGCGGCCCTGTCCGATCACGACATGGTCATGAACCTGCACATCGGACAGGGTTTCGGCGTGCTGCGCCTGGCCCCGGACGCGCCCATCGACAATCTCATGGTGCTGGCGCCGAGCATTTCGCTGGTCGCGGCCCAGGATCTGCTGTGGGGACCGGCTTTTCGCACGTTCCCGAAGCTGAAGGTGGCGCTGTCCGAGGGCGGGGTCGGGTGGATTCCCTTCTTCCTGGATCGCTCGGACCGGCACTACACCAACCAGCGCTGGCTGCGCCGCGACTTCGGCGGCAAGCTGCCCAGCGAGGTGTTCCGCGAGCACGTGCTGGCCTGCTACGTCACCGACCGGACCTCGCTGAAGTTCCGGCACGAGATCGGGATCGAGAACATCGCCTGGGAGTGCGACTACCCGCATTCGGATTCGATCTGGCCCAACGCACCGGAGTTCGTGCTCGAGGAGCTGCAGGCGGCCGGCGCGGACGACACCGACATCGACAAGATCACGTGGCAGAACGCGTTGCGCTTCACCGGGTTCGACCCCTTCGCCCACATCCCGAAGGAGCAGGCGACCGTCGGCGCGCTGCGCGCCAAGGCCGCCGACGTCGACACCTCCACCAAGTCCCGTAAGGAATACGCCGAGGCGTTCGCCCGGCGCGCACACTGAAGGTCCCCACATGCCGATCCTGGTCTTCTCCACCCCGCGCGACGGGATGGATGCCGAATACAACGAGTGGTACGAGAACATCCACATCGCCGACATGCTCGAGATTCCCGGCGTCCGTTCCTGCACCCGCCACCGCCGCCTGAACCCCACCGACCCCGAGGACCTGGAGTACCTCGCGGTCTACGACGTCGACGGCGACCCCCTCGCCGTGCTGAAGGAGATAGGCGCCCGCTCCGCCGACGGCCGCCTCCGCCTCAACCCCTCGGTCGATCCCCAGCGCCTGCGCATGACGGTCTGGCAGCAGCTGTAGAAACCCGCACTGAGACAGCGTGATCGGTGGGGCGTGGCGGAGTGGCCGCGCCCCACCGATCACGGCTTTAGAATCGGCACGGTGGATCGCACATCCTTCTGTGGCAGTTTCGATCACTGTGACAGCGCACGAATGGCCGCCGTCATCACCCGGTGGTTGGGAACAACGGCGGTCAAGGCCAAAGACCGGATGTTCGGATTCGAGCTGACCTACGAGGACGACTCGATCTATGTCTACTGCCACGAGGCGCAGGGTGGTCGCGAGTACCGGTCCTATTACCTCGTCGAGGGCGTGATCGAAACCTCTGACGCGAACCCGGTCGAGCGGTTGACCGGCCTGGTGCGGATCGCCGTGGCCGACGGGTTGGACTGCAGTGTCGACTACACGCCGGTCGACGCAGAGGGCGAGCCGATCGGCGACGAATCGACCATCACCCCGGAGAGCCTGCGGCAGTCCCGAGCCGGGCAGCTTGCCGAGGACGGCCAGGGCGGCGCGGCGAAACCTACCAGGGCCCTTCGCGAATCGTGACCCGGCGACCGCGGTCGGACCGCCTACGTTGTGAGCCGGGACGTAGCGGGGGTGCGGGACCTGGTTCACCGCGGTGCCGCGAAGCCGGTCCTCTCCTGCCGCACCCACGCCGTAGGGTGCGGTGGTGCAGGCTTCAGCCGAGGAGATCGTTCAGTACGCCGCCGGTCTCATCCAGGATCGCGAGCGGCTCGACACACGTGAGATCGCGGCCAGGTTCGGGATCTCGCGTTCGACCCTGTTCCGGCGGGTGGGTAATCGCGAGGCGTTGATGGGGGCGGCACTGTGGTGGCTGGCGCAGGGGGCGCTGGGCCGGGCGCGCAGCCGATGGGAGCGGGAATTCGGTAGCGTCGTGCGCAACGACGCCGGGCGGTTGCGGTATCTGTGGATCCTCGAGCAGTACGGCCTGGCGATCATGCGCGACAAGGGTTTCGCGTGGCTGCTCGAGAACGATCACCTCACCGCCATGCGCGTGCTCACGGATCCGGAAGGCGCCGTACAGCCGGGATTGATCGCCGCGCATCTGGACCTGCTCACCCGTGATGTCACCGACGCCGGGCTGAGCCCCCTGGTCGATCTCGAGACCCTGGCGTTCGCCGTCGTCCGGCTGGCGGACGCGCTGTTCTACTCGGACATCATGGCGGGCCACACCGAGCACTTTCCGAAGGTAACCCTGCTGTTGCAGCAGCTCGTCGAGGGGACCGTGCAGATTCCGCGCTAGCGCCGAGCGGCGTTCGGGGGCAACCGGATCCGATCGCGCCCTCTTGTGAAACACATCCCGGATGTGTTTCATAGAGTGACCCAGACCATACCGAGGGCCCGCGGTGCGGTCGTCAATCAGACCGGTTCCGCTCGCCCGGAATCGGCCGCGATCACCCCGTGAGAAAACATGAAACGCCGAACCGGCGCGCTGGCCGCGTCCCTCGCCCTCGCCTGCCTCGCCTTCTGCACCCCCGCCCACGCGGACCTCGCTCCCCCGAACGCGAACGATTGGTCCTGCACGCCGACCCGAGACCATCCCCGCCCGGTCGTCCTGGTGCACGGCACCGGAAGTTCGGCCGCCGGCAACTGGGTCACGCTCGCGCCGCTGCTGGCACGGGAGGGCTACTGCGTGTTCGCCTTCGACTACGGCGAAACAGCGACGTCCCTCGGAATCTTCAAGGGCCTGGGCGACATTCCCGCGTCGGCACACACGATGGCCGCGTTCGTGGACCAGGTGCTGGCCGCCACCGGCGCCGACAAGGTCGACGTGGTCGGGCATTCCCAGGGTGGCGGAATCCTGCCGCACTACTACCTCGAACGCCTCGGTGGCGCGGCCAAGGTCGCCGCCCTGATCGCGATCGCGCCGAGTAACCACGGCACCACCACCTTCGGGCTCGCGACCCTCGCCTCCGCACTCGGCCTGGTGGACCCCGTGGCCAACCTGTTCGGGGTCCTGCAGACCCCCGCCTTCGCCCAGCAGTCCGTCGCCGCACCGCTCGTGGTGGAGGTGTACAGCGAAGGCGACACCGTGCCGGGGGTGCGCTACGCGGTCGTGCAAACCAGAAACGACGCGGTCATCACCCCGTACACCAACGCCTTCCTCCAAGGCGACAACGTCACGAACATCCTGCTGCAGGACCAGTGCCCCGCCGACCCGGTCGGCCACATCGGCATGTACAACGACGGCCCCACGATGCAGAACATCGTGAACCTGCTGGGCCCCAACGATCCTGGGTTCCGCCCGACTTGCACCGGGTACGGTCCGGGCATCTGAGTGCCGCCGCCCGCTCGGCTTTCCGAGCGGGCCATCCGGCCTGTCGCGACGGCCGCGGCGAAAACTACCGGGGCCCTTCGAGAATCGTGACCGCGGCGACCGCGGTCGGTCCGCCTATGTTGTGGGCCAGGGCGTAGCGAGGATTCGGGACCTGATTCACCGCGGTGCCACGGAGCTGCTCGAACAGCTCCACGCACTGGGCTATGCCGGTCGCGCCGGGTGGGTGGCCCTTGGACTTGAGGCCACCGCTAGGGTTGACCGGCAGGCTCCCACCCAGGGTCGTGGCGCCCGACTCGACCAGGCGGTAGCCCTCCAGCTTCGGAGCGAAGCCGAGGTCCTCGTAGCTGATCAGCTCGATGCCGGTGAAGAAGTCGTGCACCTCGGCCACGTCTATGTCGGCGGGGGTCAGGCCCGCCATCGCGTAGGCGTGCTGGGCGGCGCGCACGGTCGCGGGGAAGGTCGTCATATCGCGTTTGTGCTGGTGCATCACCGAATCCAGGCCGAGGCCGACGCCGCGAATCCAGACGGGGCGGTTGGTGTAGCGGTCGACCACGTCCTCGGCGGCCAGTAGGAGGGCCGCCGCGCCGTCGCTCTGGGGGACGCAGTCGTAGACGCCGAAGGGGTCGGCCACGATCGGCGCGTTCAGGGCCTGATCCATGGTGATCTCGAACCGCAGTCGCGCCTTCGGGTTTCGCGCGCCGTGCCGGTGGTTCTTGACCGCCACCATGGCCAGATGCTCACGCGTGGCCGGGCTTTCGTGCAGGTAGCGGTTGACGTGCAGGGCGAAGCCGGCGGGCGCGAACAACCCCAGCGGGTAGTCCCAGACCTTGTCCCCGGCCATCGCCTCCCATTCGCGCAGCAGGTCCTTCTGCGCGGTCTCGCGGAGTTTGTCCGCCCCGATGACCAGCGCGATATCCACCGCGCCGGAACCGATCGCGAAGACCGCGTTGCGGACCGCGTCGTTGCCGGTGGCGCAGGAGTTGTCGATATGTGTGACGGCCAGCTCCGGCAGGCCGAGGGCGTCCGAGAGTACGCCGGCCGGGAACCCGTCGGTCGCACCGGTGGATCCGAACCAGGCGGCGCGCAGCTCGGCGGTGCGCACGCCCTTGTCGACGCTGGCCGCGCAGGCCGCGAACGCCATGGGCAGCAGGTCTTTCACGCCGAGGGCGAAGTGCTCGGCGAAGGGCGTCATGCCCGCGCCGACAACGGCGACGTTTCTCACGATGCCTCCAGATCCGGTTCGAACGCGTATCCGTAGTCCGGGACCCCGGCGCGTAAAGCCACCCGCCGCAGCACCATTCGGCCGCGCGCTCCGATGGCCACGGTGCCCGGGTCGACGCCGGTGACCGGCGCGAGCGCCCGCACCCCGACGTCGTCGAGCTCGACCACGACGAGCGAGTACGGCGTGCGCTGCCCGGGCACCGGCAACCGCACGGTGGTCTCGGTGTACACGGTGCCGGTGCGCGGCAGCGGAACCGGCGTGTAGTCGGTGTGCAGGGTGCCGTCGGGCCCGAGCCGATAGCGCGGCGGGAAGTCCAATTCGGTACTGCCGCTGTGCTGTCCGGCTTCCCAGCGCACCTTGGCCTCGAAGGCCCGCTCGTAGGCGGCCAGCGACAGCGGCAGGTCGGCGGCAGGTGTCTCGGCGCGTTCGAGTGGTTCGCGCGCGGGTGGCTCGCAGCGCCGCACGCGCACCGGTCCGGGCGCGACGATCAACCCGGAGAGGTTCGCCTGCTCGACCCCGACCAGCAGTCCCGCGGTATCCCATTCGGCCATCGCCGCGAGCGCGAAGAGCCCGGCGGCGGCGCCGAGCGTCGGCAGTTCGGGCGGGCGGCCCAGGCACAGCCGTTCGGCCTGGGCGTGGTCGATTCCCGCCACCGCGGTCGGGGTGTCGAGCCAGGCCGCCGAGAGCGAGGCGACGGGACCGCGTTCGTGCAGCAGCCGCGGATCACCGTAATCGTGCACGGCCCCGGTGGTATTGCGGGTGCGCGCGGGCAGGCTACGCGCCACCCGGGCCGCGATCCGCACGTGCAGACCGTGATCGGAGACCCGGGCCGCGGCCGCGCCCGCCGAGGGGTCGATATCCACCCCGATGACGAGGGTGCGCGGTCGCGCCGAGGTCAGCGCGTCCAGGGCAGCCGGTGCGCCGCCGAGTCGCTCGATCACCTCGAGCTCCGGATCCAGCCCGAGCCCGGCCAGCAGCACCGCGGCGTTGCTGGTGTCGGTCAGCGGCAGATCCCGGCTGACCACCACCACCCGCTCCACCGGCTCGCCGGGGTCGAGCGCGGCCCGGCCCGCCGCCACCGCCAGGGTGATGGCGTCCTCGTCATCCCCGGCCACCCGGGCACGCGGCGCACCCCAGCACGGCAGGTACGTCCCCATCGACGCGATGTACGGCATGGGCCGCCTTTCTGTGCGAGCGGTGCAAAGGTTTTCGTGCGACTGGTGCGCCGATCTCGGTGCGAGCAGGGCAACGATTCGGTACGAGCGACGCGATCACGCGCCCCCGGACCCGATTTCGGCAGTGCTGGCGGCCTTGCACGCGATGCCGCCCGCCACCGTCAGGAGATCGCGCCCGCGGTCTTCAACTCGATGATGCGATCCCAGTCCAGCCCCAGTTCGAGCAGCACTTCCTCGGTGTGCGCGGCGAACGCCGGCCCAGGGCGCAGTTCCGGCGCACCGACGTCGAATTGGACGGGACTGGACACCAGCTCCAATTCACCCGCGGTGAGCAGGTACTCGTTCGCCCGCACCTGGGCGTCCTGCCCGAGCTGGCGGGTGTCCTGGACCGGGGCCCACGGCCCGGAGAGGGTGGCGAAGCGTTCGGTCCACTCGGCCAGCGGCCGGGCGCCGATCACCTCGCGCAGAATCGCCACGGCCGCCGCGGTATTCGCGCTGAGCTGCGCGGCGTCGGCGAACCGCGGATCCTCGATGAGGTCGGGCCGCTCGATGTGCCGGCACACGTCGGCCCAGAACTTGCCCGGCTGCAGCATGACGAAGGACAGGTAGCGTCCGTCGGAGGTGGCGTAGAGACCGGACAGCGGATTGGTCGGCGCGCCGTGCACGCCCGGCGCGGGCGCGGACAGTGGTTCGCCCACGTGCGCGGACAGCGCGATGCCGTGGCCCATCGACCACAGTCCGCTGCCCAGCAGCGACACGTCCACCACCGAAGTTTCGCCGGTGCGTTCGCGTTTGAGCAGGGCGGCCGCGATACCGCCGGCGAGGTTGGTGCCGGAGATGGTGTCCCCGAACGCCGGTCCCGGCGGATTGATCATGCCCTCGATGCCCTCGGGGGTGAGGCTGGCCGCGATGCCCGCGCGGCACCAGAACGCGGTCATGTCGTAGCCGCCGCGATCGGACTCGACCCCGCGCGGTCCGAGCGCACTGCCGCGTGCGTACACGATCGACGGATTCACACCGCGGATGTCGTCCACGTCGATGCCGAACTTGGCGCGCGCGCCGGGCAGGAAGCTCGTCAGGAACACATCGGCGGTGCGAGCCAGATCGTGGATCACCTCGCGCCCCTCGGGGGTGGACATGTCCACCCCGATGCTGCGCTTGCCCCGATTGGCGTGCTCGACATTGGGATTGGCGTCGCCCTCGACCTTGAACCGGCCGACCTGGCGCAGTCCGCGCTGCGGGTCGCCGGTGATCGCGTGCTCGACCTTGATGACGTTCGCGCCCCAGTCGGCGAGCACCGCGCCCGCCGAGGGTACGAACCCGTACATGGCGACCTCGAGGACGGTGATGCCGGCCAGGGGCCCGCTCATGCGCGCACCTCCGCGACGGTCTTGGTCTCGAGGAACTCCTCGAGCCCGGCCCGGCCCATCTCCCGGCCGATGCCGGACTGCTTGTAGCCGCCGAAGGGCACGTCGGGCTGGAAGTAGTTGCCGCCGTTGATGCTCATGGTGCCGGTGCGGATGCGCTTGGCGACCGCTTTGGCGCGCTCGGCGTCCGCGCCGAACACCGCGCCGGACAGACCGTAGATCGAGTTGTTGGCGATGGCGACGGCCTCGTCGATGTCGCCGTACGGGATGAGCGCGAGCACGGGCCCGAACACTTCCTCCTGCGCGATCTCGCTGTCGGGATCGACGTTCGCGAGCAGGGTCGGCGCGTAGAAGAAGCCCGGATCCGTCTTGGTGCCACCGGTGATCAGCTTCGCCCCGGCCGCCACCGCGCGCTGGACCAGACCGTCGACCTTCTCGCGCTGGCGCTCGCTGATCAGCGGGCCCATGTAGTTCTTCGGGTCGTTGGGGTCACCGTAGGACACGTTGGCGAAGTTGGCGGCGATGAGTTCGGCGAGCTTGTCGTGTTCGCTCTGCGGCACCAGGATTCGCGTGGTGAGCGCGCAGCCCTGACCGGCGTGGGTGACGATGCTGAACGCCGCGAACAGCGCGGACAGGGTGAAATCGGCGTCGTCGAGCAGGATCATCGCCGACTTGCCGCCGAGCTCGAGGAACACCCGCTTGAGCGAGCCCGCGGCCGCGGCCATGATCTTGCGGCCAACAACGGTGGAGCCGGTGAAGCTGACCACGTCGACATCGGGATGGGTGGTCATGCGTTCGCCCACCGCGATATCCGAGGAGGTCAGCACGTTCACCACGCCCGCCGGAATGTCGGTGTGCTTCGCGATGACCTCGCCCAGCGCGAGGGTGGCGAGCGGGGTGTCGGGCGCGCCCTTGAGCACCACGGTGCACCCGGCCGCCAGCGCCGGCGCGAGCTTGGCCAGGGCGAGCTGGTGCGGGTAGTTGTAGGCCGCGATGGCCGAAACCACGCCCGTCGCTTCCTTTTCGGTCCAGCGATGGTGTTGCGCGCCCCGGATCTCCACCGCGCCGTACTCCTCGGTGAAGGAGTACTCGCGCAGCAGGTTCGCGTAGTAGCGCACGATCTCGATGGGCTGTTCGAGCTGGTTGCCCTGGGTGAGCAACCGGGTGGCCCCGACCTCGGCGATGGTCACCTCGCGCAGGTCCTCGACGTTGTCGCGCAGGGCCTGATACAGCTGGTCGAGACACCGGATGCGCAGCTCGACGTTGGTCGACCAGTCGGTGGTGTCGAAGGCGCGCCGCGCGGCGGCGATAGCCGCGTCGGTTTCGGCGATTCCGGCTTCGGGCGCGTGCCCGTACACCTCGCCGGTGGCGGGGTTGAGCGAGTCGACCGTGCGTCCCGTCTCGACCAGTTGCCCGTCGATGAGCAGTCGCCGCGCGACCTTCACCGCTTGTTCCCGCGTTGACATCCCGGCTCCTCACCCTATTGTGGAAACATCATTCTCACTAGGCGAGAATGATACATTCAATTCCGCGAACGGTAGCAAGAATCCTTGCTGGAGAGGAGATCCGGTCGTGAAGACCGCAGTGGTCACCGGAGGCGCCTCCGGCATAGGGCTGGCCATCGCCCAGCGCCTGCGCAGTGACGGATTCACCGTCGCCACCCTGGACCTGAACAATCCCGAGAACGACGATCTCGAATACCGGGCGGACATCACCGCGCCCGATCAGATCGCCGCCGCGCTCACCGCGATCCGCGCCCGCTTCGGTCCGGTCACCGTCCTGGTGAACGCGGCCGGACTCGAAGGCTTCCAGCGCTTCACCGCGCTGACCTTCGAGAAGTGGCAGCGGGTCATCGACGTCAACCTGCACGGCACGTTCCACTGCGTGCAGGCGGTGCTGCCGGACATGATCGGCGCGGGCTGGGGCCGCATCGTCAATATCTCGTCCTCGAGCGCGCATTCGGGGCAGCCGTTCATGGCGCACTACGTCGCGGCCAAATCCGCGATCAACGGGCTGACCAAATCCCTTGCGCTGGAACTGGGTCCGGCCGGCATCACCGTGAACGCGGTGCCCCCGGGCTTCATCGACACCCCGATGCTGCGCAAATCCGAGGACAAGGGGCTGCTCGGCGGGACCGTCGAGGACCACATCGAGCGGACGCCGGTGCGGCGCATCGGAACTCCCGCCGATATCGCCGCGGCCTGCTCGTTCCTGATCTCGGAGGAAGCCGGGTACATCACCGGCCAGATCCTCGGGGTCAACGGCGGCCGCAACACCTGAGCCGAAAGGGCCACCCGTGACAACCCTCGCACCCCGCGGCCGGATCCCGATCGGCCGATCGTCATGACGCTCATCGAATCCGAACTGGCCGCCCTGGACGACGATTCCGCGCCGATCCCGGTCCTGGCCGAGGTCGGCGGGATTCCCGTCTCGGGTCTGCTCGCCGCGACGCGCGAGCCACGCGCGACCCTGGTGGCCCTGCACGGGGGTTCCACGAGCTCGATCTACTACGACTGCCCCGGCCACCCGGAGCTCTCGCTGCTGCGACTGGGCCGAAGACTCGGCTACACCGTGCTCGCCCTGGATCGGCCCGGCTACGGGGCCTCGACCCCGTTCGCCGCCGACCTCGCGACCCCGGAACAGCGCCTGGACCTGATGTTCGGGGCCATCGACGCGCACCTGGGTACGCGCGACCGCGGCGCCGGGATCCTGCTCGTCGGGCATTCGGCGGGCTGCGAAATGATCATGCGAATGGCCGCCGACGAGCGCGGCGCCGGACTGCTCGGCGTCGAACTGGCCGGCACCGGCCGCCACCATCCGCCGTTCGCGCAGGAAACCCTGTGGGGCCCGGACTCCGACGGCGGGACACGACCACCGGGCCTGGGCGATCTGCTGTGGCGACCGGAACGGCTGTATCCGCCCGACGTGCGGTACGGCGCGAGCATCGCGGCCTCGGGTGCGCGCCTGGAATCGAGCACCGTGGCCCACTGGGCCGAGCACGAGTTCCCGCTGCTGGCCGCGCGCGTGCCGATTCCGGTGCGGTTCACCATCGGCGACCACGAGCGCGTATGGCGCAGTGACGCCGAGGAATTGACCGCCGTGGGCGCGATGTTCCGCTCCGCGCCCCGGGTGGTGCTGAGCCACCGCCCCAACACCGGGCACAACCTGAGCGTCGGATACACCGCCGCCGCCTACCACCTGAGCCTGCTGGCCTTCGCCGAGGAGTGCGTCGCGGCCCGCGCCGACGCCGCGTTCTCCGCTCCGGCAACACAATTCGACGGCTTCGCCGAGGCGGCGCCGCAGACGGAGGGACACCGCTGATGCGTGTCGGATTCATCGGACTCGGCAGCCAGGGCGGGCCCATGGCCCGCCGGATCATCGAGGCGGGCTATCGAACCACGCTGTGGGCGCGCAGATCCGCGAGCCTGGAACCCTTCGCGGACACCGCGGCCGCCACGGCCGACTCCCCCGCCGCCCTGGCCGCCGCGAGCGATCTGGTCTGCCTGTGCGTGGTGGGCGACGCGGACGTGCGGCAGGTGGTGCTCGGCGAGCAGGGCATTCTGGCGGGCCTGGCCCCGGGCGGAATCCTCGCCGTACACGCCACCGTGCACCCGGACACGTGCCGAGAGCTCGCCGAAACCGCTGCCGCCCAGCGGGTCACGCTCATCGACGCGCCGGTCAGCGGCGGTGGTCCGGCCGCCGCGGCGGGCACCCTGCTGGTCATGGCGGGCGGGCCCGCCGACGCGGTGGACCGCTGCCGCCCGGTCTTCGGCACGTTCGCCGACCCGATCGTGCACCTCGGCGGGGTGGGCGCGGGCCAGACGACCAAGCTCCTGAACAATCTGCTGTTCACCGCCAATCTGGCCACTTCCGTCAGCACCCTGACCCTGGGCCGGGAACTCGGGATCAGCCCGGAACGCCTGGGCGAGGTCATCTCCCACGGCACGGCCAACAGCTTCGCCCTGGGCCGCCTGGTCGCCGGCGACGGCACCCTCACGCGCCTGGCCGCGCACGCGGGCGATCTGCTGCGCAAGGACGTCGGCCTCGTCGCCGATCTGGCCTCCCAGGCGGGCGTCGTCCCCGGCGTCGTCCTCGGCACCGCCGACGCCACCCTGAGCATGATGGACCGCTCGCGCTGATCGATGCCGTTGCGCCCCTTATGCTTCGGGCGCAACGATGGTCCGAACGTCACTGTGGCCCGGAGACCCCGTGTGGGGGTCCCGGGCCACAGGTTTCAGCAGCCGGTCGTGCCGGCCGAGCTGAGTCTCGGAGGTGCGGGTTCGCCGGTGGCAGAAGAAGCCAGATAGCTCGGATTCGGTTGCAACGGGCTCGATTTCGCGCCGCGCACAGCGTTTTCAGCCGTGCGCGCACATCGGTTCGGCAGCACCGGATCATGGGGCGAGCAGCCGCGTACGAAAGCGCCACACGTGGAGCCGGCCCGCGTACCGGCGATCCGGGAACTCGCCCGCACGGCGGCCGACGGTGTTCTCCATGTCGCAGAGGGGGTTCGACGTGGAGACCGTGCCGCCGCGCGGGCGATCCCGGGCTACTGGGTCTCGATCGCGTGTTCCGGGCACGCGGCGATGGCCTCGCTCACCGCGCCCTCGAGGTCCGGGGGGACATCGGGATTCGAGACCTCGGCGTAGCCCCACTCGGTGAGGGTGAAGACCTCGGGGCAGATCGAGACGCAGACGCCGAAGCCTCGGCAGCGGTCGGCGTCGACGGTGACCTTCATCGGGCGTTCTCCTTGCTGTCGAATTCCAGGTGCAGGTGGGTGAGCCCGCGCAGGATGAAGGTCGGCAGGTACCGGAAGTCGCGGGCGTCGGCCGGGCCGTGCACGGACTCGTCGATCCGAATGTCGGTGGTGCGGTCCAGCAGTCGCTCGATCGCGACGCGCGCCTCGGTCCGGGCGAGCGGAGCGCCCGGGCAGGTGTGCACACCCCGGCCGAACGCCAGGTGCGAGCGCGCGTTCGAGCGCGCGGGATCGAACGTGGTCGGGTCGTCGAAGCGGCGCGGGTCGCGATTGGCCGCGCCGTTGACCACCATCAGCACATCGCCCTGCTCCACCTGCACGCCACCGACCTCGGAGGTCGTCTTGGCCAGGCGGAAGTCACCCTTGACCGGGCTCTCCATCCGCAGCGACTCCTCGATGAAGTTCTGGATCCGGCTGCGATCCGCGCGCAGATACGCCTGGATCTCCGGGTTCTCGGCGATGGTCCGGAACGCCGAACTCAGCAGGCGCACAGTGGTTTCCTGGCCGGCCGAGAACAGATTGGCCGCCACCCGCACCACGTCGAGTACCTCCGGCACCCGCCCGTCCGGGAAGGTCGCCGCGGCCATGCTGGTGAGCACGTCGTCGCGCGGCTCCCGGCGGCGGTCCTCGATATAGGTCGAGAACCGTTCGTAGAGAAACTCGATCGGGTTGTGCGACATGTTCTCGCCGTCGGTGCTGCCGACGCTCGAGCCCTCCCGGTGCGGGCCGCGCTGCAGCGCCTGCAGGAACTCCTCCTGGTCGGCGGGCGGCACCCCGAGCAGATCGGCGATCACGTACAGCGTGAAGGGGCCGGCGAAGTCGCGGATGGAGTCACCGCGCCCGTTGGCCAGGTAGGTGTCGAGCATGCGGTCGGCGATCGACCACATGGCTTCCTCGTTCTCCTTCAAGCGTTTCGGGGTGATCAGCCGCATGAGCAGCGCCCGATGGTCGGTGTGCACCGGCGGGTCGAGCGTCGGCAGCTGATCGCTCATCGGCAGTGAGTCCCGATGCTCGGCGATCAGCGCGTCGACGTCCTCGGCGTCCGCCAGCGGCACCGGGAAGCCGGGGAAGGGCCCGGTCACCGCGATGCAGGAGGAGAACCGCCCGACATCGTTGTAGACCTCGAGCGCTTCCTCGTAGCCGGTCACCATCATCACCTTCTGATGCTTCTCCCGCAGTACCGGACACTGCGCGCGCAGTGCGTCGAAGTACGGGTACGGATCGGCGATCAATTCCTGCCCGAGGAAGAAGTCCAGATCCTGGAGGTTGTCCACCACTCGACGGTCCCTTCGATATCCGGCCCGCACGCTGCGCGACAGCCGAATTCGGCCGGTTCACTTCCATGATTGAGAATATGACTCTCATCTGTGAGTATGAGATTTCCACAATGGGTGCCGCGCGTCAACAGAAGGGACCGCCCATGACTCCCGACCTCACCGCCGACCAGCGGCTTTTCCACTCCACGGCGCGAGAATTCCTGGCCGAGACCATGACCGTGGAGCAGGTTCGCGCGCTCGGCGATAGCGGCAGCGGCTTCGACCGCGAGTGGTGGCGGCGCGCGGCCGAACTCGGCTGGACCGCGATGCTGGTGGCGCCGGAGCTGGGCGGCGGCTCGATCTCCGGGCGCCCGCTCACCGAACTCGCTCTCGTGGCCACCGAACTCGGACGCGCTTGCGCGCCGGGACCTTTCGTCACGACGAACGCCGTACTCGCCGGATTGTCCACTGCTCCGGCGCGATTCGGCGAGGTCGTCGCCTCGATCCTGGCCGGGGACACGATCGCGACCTGGGCGGTCTACGAACCGGGCCACGGCTTCGACGCCCTGTCCGCGGACACCGTCGGCAGCCCCCGCCCGGAGGTGTGCGCCGAACACGTGGACGGCGGCTACCGGCTCAACGGCGTCAAGGATCGGGTGGAGGCCGGCGATCAGGCCGATCTGTTCCTGGTCACCGCGGACAGCCCGGACGGGCTCATCCAGATTCTCGTTCCCGCCGAAATGCCCGGCGTGACAGTCACTTCCGCGTGGACCCTCGACCTCACCCGGCGCACCGCGCAGGTCTCGTTCGCCGACGTCACGGTGAACGAGGAAGCGGTGACGCACCTCGGGTCCGCGGCGAGCGCGGCGGTGCGGGCGCAATGGCAGACCGCGGCTACCTTGACCGCCGCCGAATCGGTCGGCGCCACCGATCGCGCCTTGACCGCGACCCAGACCTGGCTGGCCGACAGGTACACCTTCGGCCGCCCGCTCGCGTCGTACCAGGCGCTCAAACATCGCATGGCGGACAACAAGACCTGGCTCGAGGCCTGCCGCGCCACGGCCACCGCCGCAGCGGCCGCGCGCGACGCGAAGCCCGAGACCGCGGCCGAGTTCGTCAGCGTCGCGAAATCCTATGTGGGCGCGAAGACCCCGGTGATCGTCCAGGACTGCGTCCAGCTGCACGGCGGCATCGGGGTCACCTGGGAACACGATCTGCACCTGTACCTGCGCCGGGTCGTGCTGGGCCGCGCGCTGTACGGCACCCCCGAGGAACACCGCCGCCACATCACCGACCTGCTCGAGCGCGACGCCGCCTGAGGGGCGTACCGAGATCGTTGGGAGAACACCGTCATGAGCACCGACTCCGAATCCGTCGATTCCTTCCGCGAACGGGCCCGCGCCTGGCTGCGCGAGAACCTGCCGCCCGCTCCCCCGCCCGAGGCCAAGGAGGACTACAGCGAGGCGGCCTGGGAGCAGGCCCGCCGGCTGCAGCGCACGCTGTACGACGCCGGTTTCGCGGGCATCGGATTCCCGGCCGCGTACGGCGGACTGGGGTTGACCGCCGCCCACCAGCGCGCCTTCACCGAGGAGTCACTGCCCTACGCGATGCCGCTGCTGCTCAATGTGCCGAGCCTGGCCATCTGCGCCGCGGCCCTGCTGGACCTGGGCACCGAGGAACAGAAGCGCACGCACCTGCCCGCGGTGCTGCGCGGGGATACCGTTCTCGCGCAGTTCCTGTCCGAACCGAACGGCGGCTCGGATCTGGCGGGTTTGACCACGCGCGCCGATCTCGACGGTGAACGGTGGCTGCTCAACGGCTCCAAGATCTGGAGTTCGGGCGCGTACGCCGCCGACTACGGCCTGTGCCTGGCCCGCACCAATTGGGATGTGCCCAAACACCGCGGGCTGACGATGTTCCTGGTGCCGGTACGCGCGGCCGGGGTCACCGTGCAGCGCATCAAGCAGGTGACCGGCTCGACCGAGTTCTGCCAGGAGTTCTTCGACGACGTCGAACTCGGCGCGGACGCGGTGCTGGGGCAGGTGGACGGTGGCTGGGATGCCGCCTCCCGGTTGCTGTTCCACGAGCGGGCCGCGCTCGGCGGCACCTCGCCCTACACCAGCGGCGCCCGCCCGCATCTGGGCGGCGAAGCCTCCGTGCTGCTCGAATTGGCGCGGGCCACCGGGCAACTCGACGACTTCCGGGTCCGGGAGGACATCGGTGAGGCGCGGGCGATGAACGTGGTGCGCGATCAGCTCATCGACCACGTCGGGCACGCGATCGGCACCGGGGCGCTCCCGCCCGCGGCGGGAGCGCTGGCCCGGTTGTTCACCGCGGAGAACGCCTGGCTGCAGAACGATCTGGCGGTGCGGATCGCGGGCGCGGCGGTGGCCACCCACGGCCCCGGCGACGCGGCCGACACCGAACGCGTCGCCACCGACTATCTCTTCCGCGCCGCGTGGAGTCTGGCCGGCGGCAGTACCGAAATGGCGCGCAACGTGATCGGCGAACGGGTTCTCGGCATGCCGCGCGAGTTCGCCGCCGACCGGGACGTGCCGTTCAACGAGGTGCGGCGCGGCCGCTGAGGACCGCCGGGGCTATCCCGTGCGCCCGATGTCGGCGCGCGGGAACTCCAGCACCGGCCAGGCGGCGATCCGGAAGACCTCCTCCTGCTCGGCCGAGCCCGCCGGCACGGCGGCGGCCGCACAGGCGCGCGCCTTGAAAGCCTTTGCCGCCGAACTCAATCGGTGATTCACCGAGCCCATTCGGCGGCTCAGCTCGTCGGGCACGACCTCACCCCAGAGCATGACGTCCGAGCGCCCGGAATCCACGGTGCCCATGACGATCGAGGCCACCCGCGGGTCGGCGGCGAACAGCGCGGTGTCCAGGACCAGCAGGTGCGGCCACTGGTCGTACGCACCCCAGGCCAGACATTCGTCCAGGTGCAGGACGTTCGCGCCCAGGATCTGCAGGGGCCGGGTGTCGCCGTGTTCGGAAACCACCACGGTCACATCCCATCCGGCGTGCACGCGATCGAAGAGCCAGCCGCCGGCGAAACGCACGACCTCGGCGGGATTTCGCGCACCCACGGCCACCTTGTACCTCAGTTCGTGCTGGCGGGCATGCGCGAACGACGCCGCGACGGCGTCGAGGTCTTCAGGCGTGTCCAGGGTGTCGAGGTATCGAGCAGTCATGAATGTCCATCCCGTTGACGAGTAGAACCTGACCCGACGGATGGTCTACCGCGGCGAAATTCCGTGGTGCCGTGCGTCGCCATCGCAGATCGGCGCCGGACGTCACATCGAACTCGGACACGGAAGATCTCCTCGCGGAATTCGGGCCAGGGCTGTTAGCACCGTGTTCCACACATGGTCGGGAACCGAACAACCGCTCGGTTCCACGTGCTGTGAGATAGTTAACACGCGCATTCCCGATAGGTCAACAGTGGATCTAACTGTTGTTCCAGCGGAAAGATTCGGAGCGGGTTCATCGACCCTGCCATCGCGGAATTCGCTTCTGCGCGAAAGCTTTCGGGCCTTCTTGCGCGTCGGCGCTCTCATAGCAGCTCACCGCCGCGAACCGGGCGGCCTGCAGCGCGGCGGACCGTCCCATTTCGGTCGCGAGCATCACTGTATCCCTGGCGGCCCGTACCGAGTGTGGAGATCCGGCAAGAATCTCGGTGGCCAGTTCGATCGCCGCGGGCAGGAGCGCCTCGGGGTCGGCGATCCGATTGACCAGACCGATCTCGTACGCGCGCGCGGCGTCGATGGGTTTGCCCGTCAGCAGGATCTCCATCATCACCCGTTGCGGAATCATGTGGATCAGCGGCGCCGCCCACGGCGAACTGCGGCCCACCTTGACCTCGGTCACCGCGAATCGCGCGGTGCTGGCGGCCACGCACAGATCGCAGGATTGCGCGAGCATCCAGCCGCCCGCGTACGCGACGCCGTTGACCGCGGCGATGGTGGGTTTGGACAATTCGATGGTGTCGTAGGGCACGGGAAACATCTCGCGCGGCGGCACCGTCATGGCGGTGTCCACCATTTCCTTGAGGTCCCCGCCCGCGCAGAATGCCTTCGTCCCCGCACCGGTCAGAATGGCGACCCGCAGCGCCGGGTCGTGCTCGAAGCGATCCCACGCCGCGAACAGGCCCGCACGCACGTCTTTCGACAGGCAATTGCGGGTCTCGGGCCGATTCAGGGTGATGATCGCGATGCCGTCCGGCCGTGCCTCGAAAAGCACCGCGTCATTCGCTGTTTCGTCCATCAGTACCCTCTTCGCTCGATATCGTGCGCGGTGCGCGCCAGTTCCTCGCGGAAATCCGGATGCGCGATCTCGATCAGCCGGCGGGCGCGTTCGGCCAGCGTGCGCCCGCGCAGTTCGGCCGCGCCGAATTCGGTGACGATGACATCGACGTCGGTGCGCGCGGTGGTGACCGGACCGGACAGCGCGGCGGTGATGCGGCTCAGCGTGCCGCCCTTGGCGGTCGCCGGCAGCGCGATGAGCGCGTGCCCGCCGGGGGAACGCGCTCCCGCGCGCACGAAATCGACCTGTCCCCCGGTGCCGCCCAGGTAGGACTCGCCGCTCTGTTCGGCGTTCACCTGACCGGTCAGGTCGACCTCGAGCGCGGAGTTGAGCGTCACCAGGTTGTCGAGGCGGCCCAGCACCGCCGGGTCGTGCGTGTAGGCGGCCGGGCGCAGGCGCACGGCCCGATTGCGATCGGCGAATCGATACAGGCGGTCGGTGCCTATGAGCGCCCCCGTGATCGAGACGCCGGGGTCGATGTTCTTGCGCGCGTTGGTGATCACCCCCGCCTGGACCAGGTCCACCAGCCCGTCACCGATCATGCCGGAATGCACCCCGAGGTCGGTGCGATCACCGAGCAGTCCCAGCAGCGCGTCCGGCACCGCGCCGATGCCGACCTGCAGGACCGCGCCGTCGCCGATGTAGGGCGCGGCGTGCGCGGCGATCGCGGTGTCCACCGGGCCGGGGACGCCGGCCGGAACCTGGACGGGCGGCCGCGAAACCGGTACCAGGTAGTCGATTTCGGAGACATGCAGCGTCTCGCCGAAGGTGTACGGCACCTGATCGTTGACCTCGGCCACCACGGTGCGCGCCACGCTCACAGCCGCGCGCACGTGATCGGCGATGAGCCCGAGGCTGTGCCTGCCCTCGCCGTCGGCCGGGCTCACCTGGACGAAGGCCACGTCGCACCCGAGGGTGCGGTCCTCGATCATCGGTCCGATGCGGCTCACGTGGCATGGGATCACCCGCAGCCGGTGGGCGCGGGCCGCGGTGCGCAGGGCGCCTATCGCCCCCATGCTCGACAGCGTGAAGGCGCCGGACTCCCCCGTCAGGAGCCCCGAGAAGCTGGTCGCGATGAAAAGCGCGAGTTCACCGACCTTCTCGCCCTGTTCGAGCAGAGCCTCCAGCAGGGTGCTCGGCTCGCCGCATGCCTGCCCGGCCACGATGCGGTCGCCGCGGCGCAGGATCCGCGTCAGATCCAGGTCGCCGGGCGGGCAGATGACGGTCACGCGCGCCCGCCCGCGGCCAGCAGCGCCTGCGCCCGGGCCAGGTACGGCCGGTCCAGCATCGCCCCGTTGTGGCCGATAGCGCCGACTCCCGGGTTGGCGGCGAACAGGTCCACGATCTCCCGGGCCTGCGCCAATTCCGCCGCGGTGGGGGTGAATCCGGCGTTGATGATCTCGACCTGGTCCGGGTGGATGGCGAGCATGCCGCGATAGCCGTCGCGGCGCACCTTCGCGACCCGCTCCCGCAGGCCGTCCGAGTCGCGGAAGTCCCCGTGGATGGTGTCGACCGCGCTCACCCCGGCGGCGGCCGCGCCGAGCAGGCACAGGCTGCGCGCGAGCTCGTAGGTGAAGTCGTAGCCACCACCGGGCCGGGTGTTCGAGGCCGCCCCGACCGCGTCCGCGAGATCCTCCGCGCCCCAGGTCATCGCGCTCAACCGCGGGAGCCCGCCGTAGGTTCCGGTGGTGAACATGCCCTCGGCGGTCTCGGTGCACAGCACGATGATCTCGGTGCTGCCCGGTGCGATGCCGTGGGCCGCCTCGAACGCGGACAGGTAGTGGTCCACGATCACGACGTCTGCGCCACCGCGAGTCTTGGGCACCATGATGCCGCCGGGTCGCGCGGGCATGACCGCGGCGAGATCGGCGAGGGTGTGCGGTCCGTCCAGGGGGTTGACCCGCACCCACAGCCGACCGCGGTCGGCGTCGGGATGTCCGGCGATGAATTCCGCGGTGCCGTGCCGGGCCGCGGGTTTGGCGCTCTCGGCGACGGCGTCCTCGAGGTCGATGAGCACGATGTCGGCCGGGCCCGCCGCGGCTTTGGTCATCTTGCGTTCGCTGTCGCCGGGGGCGAACAGCCACGATCGCGCGTGGCGGCCGCTGTGGGTCATTACGTCTCCAGATGGTCGATGAGTTCGCCGCCGGGTGTGGCGGGGCCGAACTCGTGCACGATCTCGTCGGTGTCGGCGCCGAGTCGGGGCGCGGGCCCGGCGATCCCGCCGGGTGTGCGGGAGAACCACGTTGGTGGTCCGGGGAAACGCACCTTCCCGTAGGGGGTGTCCACGGTTTCGAAGAACCCCGAGGCGGTCAGGTGCTCGTTGTCGAAGAGTTCGTCCAGGGTGCGCACGGGCGCGGCGGGAATGTCCAGGGCGCGCAGCAGTTCCAGCCACTCGGCCGTGGTCCGCTCCAGGAAGGTGTCGCTGAGCAGGGCGTAGACGGTGTCGATCCGGGCCGCGCGCTGCGCGAGGGTGGCGTACTGCGGCCCCGCCCACGCCGGGCGCACGGCCGTCACGAACGCGTTCCACTGCTTGTCGTTGTAGACCAGCGCGGAGAGGTGGCCGTCCTTGGTGCGGTACGGCTTTCGCTCGGGCGTCACGGCGCGGGGGTAGCCGGCTGCGGCGAGCGGCGGGTCGAACATGGCGCCGTTGGCGTGTTCGACGAGCATGAACGCGGCCATGGTCTCGAACATGGGCACCTCGACCTCCTGGCCCTCGCCGGTGCGCTCGCGATGGAACAGCGCCATCATCGTGGCGTACACCGCGGTCAGCCCGGCGATCTTGTCGGCAACGATGCTGCCGACGTAACCCGGTGTGCCGGTGAGCTTTTCCTGCACGAACGGCAGCCCGCACTCGGCCTGGATGGTGTCGTCGTAGGCGGTGCGATCGGCGTCGGGACCGCGCCGGCCGTAGCCGTAGCAATTCGTGTAGACGATGGCGGGATTGAGCGCGGCGACCGCGGCGTAGTCGAATCCGAGCCGGGCGATCGCCCCGGCGCGCATGGAGTGGATGAACACGTCCGCCTCGGCGATCAGGCCGCGCAGGGTGGCGCACCCGTCCTCGGTCCGCAGGTCCAGTACCGCACTGCGCTTGCCCCGGTTGACGTTCACGAACACCCCGCCCAGGCCCGGTTCGGGACCGATCGATATCCGGCGGGTGTCGTCGCCGCCCGGCGGCTCGATCTTGATGACGTCCGCGCCCATGTCGGCGAGGATCTGGGTGCAGTACGGGCCCATGACCATGGCGGTCAGATCCACGATTCGCACGCCGGTCAAAGGACCCCTGTGTCGCATCGGCATGCCTTTCGGCCGGTTCCGGCTCATGAAATCACCCCGCTGATCAGCGTTCGCGAGCCTATCTGATGAATCTTTGCAAGGATAGTGCTATCAAAGAGGTCGTGGACAGTCTCACCATTGCCGGAGTGCTGGATTCGGCCCTCGCCTCGCGCCCCGAGGCCCCAGCGATCGTGGCCGCGTCCGGTGCGTGGACGTACGCCGAACTCGACGAACACGCCCGGCGGGCCGCCGGGGCGCTGTGGTCGCTGGGCGTTCGGCCCGGCGATCGGGTCGCCGCGTGCCTGCCCAACGACCTCGACATCGTCGCGGCTTTCCATGGCGCGCAACGGATCGGCGCGATCTGGCTGGGCATCGGCGAGGCGCTGAGCGAGTCCGAGCAGCGTGGGCTGTACGACCAGTGCGAACCGTCGGTGGTGCTGGCGGGCCCCCGCTGCCTGCTGAGCACCGCCGGTCGTGTCGATCCCGACCGCTGGGCTCGGCTGCTCGACGCGGCGGACGCACCGCCGGAGATCGAGCACGATATCGACGCGCCGGCCGGAATCGGTTTCACCAGCGGCACTTCCGGCCGGCCCAAGGCGGTCGTGCACAGTCAGCGCAATCTGCTGCTGCCCGGCGCGGTGCTGGTCGCCAACCGGGGCTGGGGGCCCGAACTTCGCAAGGGCGACAGCTTCCCGCTGACCATCCTCAACATGATGGTGCTGTCCACGCTGCTGACCGCACAGGCCCACGGCTGTTCGATCATCATGAACCGCCGCGATGTCGACGGTGTCGCGGACTGGATTCGCGAGCATCGGGTGACGGTGTGGAACGGCGCGCCCGCGCAGCTCTACGACCTGGCCCGCCGTCCCGGCGCGGATCTGAGCTCGCTGCACGAGGTGTGGAGCGGCGGCAGCGATACCCCCGACCAGGTACGCAGGGATTTCGCCGCCGCGCACGGCATCTCGGTGCGGGCCACCTACGGGCTGTCCGAGGCGCCCACGGTGGTGGCCATCGACCCGCCCGGCACGGAGTGGCGGCCGGGGACGAGCGGGCGGGTGCTGCCGCAGTACGAGGTCGCCGCCTACGACGACTCCGGCCGCCAGCTCCCGCCCGGCGAGCTGGGCGAATTGCGCTTGAACGCGGCCGAATCCGGCGCGTGGGCCCGGGACTGGCGGCCACTGCTGGGGTATTGGGAGGCGGGGCGGGTGCGTCCGATCGAACCCGGCTCCTTCCCCACCGGCGATATCGGGACCGTGGACGAGGCGGGCTGGCTGCGCGTGCTGGACCGCAAGAAGATGGTGATCATCCGCGGCGGCGCGAACGTCTACCCCCTGGAGGTGGAACGGGTCCTGGCCGCCCACCCGGACGTCACCAAGGCGGCGGTCTGCGCGGTGCCGGACGAACGACTCGGGCACCGGGTCGCGGCGGTCATCGAAAGCGCCTCGGAGACTGTGGATATGGAGTCACTGGCGGCCCTGTGCCGGCGCGAGCTGGCGGGCTACAAGGTGCCCGAGATCTGGCGGCTGGTACCGGCGCTGCCGGTCAACGCCATGGGCAAGATCGAACGCACCCGGCTCACCGAGTTGGTGACCGGATCCCCGGCTGTCGCGGAGGGCTGAGCCATGACCGATCCGACTCCGATACCGCCCGCACTGCGCCTGTTCGACCTGGCCGGGCGGGTCGCCATCGTGACCGGCGCGTCCTCCGGGCTCGGCGCCGAAGTGGCCCGCACGCTCGCGGGACTGGGCGCGCGCGTGGCGCTGGTCGCGCGGCGCAAGGACCGGCTCGCCGACCTGGCGGCCGAACTGGACGGGGTGGCCGTCGCGGCGGATCTCGCCGTCTCGGCCGAGGTGGACGCGGTGATCCCGGCCGTACTCGGCGCCCTCGGGCCGCCGGAAATCCTGATCAACGCCGCGGGCAACCGCTTCACCACCGAGCGCGCGGAGGACGAGCCGCTCGCGGACATCCATCGCACCCTGGACTTGAATCTCGTCGCGCCGCTGCGCCTCTCGCAGGCGGTGTTCCCGCACATGCGGACCGTGGGGCGCGGGGCGATCGTGCACGTGTCCTCGATCAGCGGCCGGGTCGGCGTGCCGGGCATCCCGCAGGCGTCCTACGCCGCGAGCAAGGCCGGGCTCTCGGGACTGACCGCCGAATTAGCGGTGCAGTGGGCGCGGCATTCGATCCGGGTGAACACCGTGGCTCCCGGGTTCTTCCGCAGCGAGATCACCGACAGCCTCTACGACAGCGAACGGGGGGCGGCGTATTTGCGGCGCAATATCCCGCTGCCCGCCGAAGGCACGGCCCAGGATCTCGTCGGCGCGATCGCCTGGCTCGCCGGCGATGCCGCGCGCTATGTGACGGGACAGACGATCGTCGTGGACGGCGGCTGGACGGCGCACTGAGTGCCGCTGTCCCCCAAGCTTTTTCAACTCTTCTTACCCGTTCCCATCACAATCTGTTGACAGCGTCACAGGTGCGTGGAAACATCCGTTCCAATATTGGAGAATGCTATTCTCCAATTGTGCACGCGTCGGCTCGCGCTCCGGGCCGGAAAGGAATCGCTCCGAATGTTCTCGGCAATCCTCATCGAGAAGGGCGACGCGGGCCCGAAGGTCGCGCTGACCGAACTGGACGACACCGCGCTCCCCGCGGGTGACGTCACCGTGACCGTGGACTACTCCACGCTCAATTACAAGGACGCCCTGGCCATTACCGGAAAGTCGCCGGTCGTGCGCAAGTTCCCCATGGTCCCGGGCATCGACCTGGCGGGTGTGGTCACCGCGAGCGAGCACGCGGACTGGTCCGTCGGCGACGCAGTCGTCCTCAACGGCTGGGGTGTCGGCGAAACCCACTGGGGCGGACTCGCCCAGCAGGCCAGGCTGAACGGCGACTGGCTGGTGCCGCGCCCGGCCGAATTCACCTCACGCCAGGCGATGGCGATCGGCACCGCCGGATACACCGCGAGCCTGTGCGTGGACGCGCTCCTCGCGCACGGCATCACCCCCGATCAGGGCGAGGTGCTGGTGACCGGTGCGACCGGCGGCGT
This sequence comes from Nocardia sp. NPDC055321, assembly GCF_053645575.1. Classification (NCBI taxonomy): domain Bacteria; kingdom Bacillati; phylum Actinomycetota; class Actinomycetes; order Mycobacteriales; family Nocardiaceae; genus Nocardia; species Nocardia sp. NPDC055321. The sequence goes on along the minus strand of NZ_JBSHMS010000032.1, from coordinate 16,341 downwards.
CGGCAGCGTCGCCATCGCTCTGCTGACCAAGGCGGGATACGGCGTGGCCGCCGCGACCGGAAAGCCCGGCGAGGCCGCGTATCTGAAGGGCCTGGGCGCGAGCACGATCATCGACCGGGCCGAGCTGACCGCGCCCGGCAAGCCGCTGCAGAAGGAGCGCTGGGCGGGCGTGGTGGACACGCTCGGCAGCCACGCGCTGGTCAACGCCGCGGCTCAGACCCGCTACGGCGGCGCGGTCGCCGCGTGCGGTCTGGCCCAGGGCATGGATCTGCCGGGCTCGGTCGCGCCGCTCATCCTGCGCGGGGTCGCGCTGCTCGGCGTGGACAGCGTCATGGCGCCCAAGCAGCGCCGACTCGACGCCTGGGCGCGACTGGCCCGCGATCTGGACGCCGGCGCTATCGAGGCCATCGCCCGGGACATCACCCTCGGCGCGGCCATCGAGGCCGCGGGCACCCTGATCGACGGGACCGTGCGCGGTCGCCTGGTCGTCGACGTCAACGGCTGAACGGGAGCGGCGATGAGCGAGAAAGCGACCGCGACGAAGAAGGCCGCGGCGGCCAAGAAGAACGGTGCGGCGAAGAAGGCCGCGAGCGCCACTGCCGTGGAATCCGCGGTGACCCTGGACCTCTCCGATGTCGACCATCGGGTCGGCAAGCCGGTCGGCGGCGGCCAGCTGTGGGATCCGTGCAGCTCCTCCGACATCCGGCGCTGGGTGATGGCGATGGACTACGCCAATCCCCTGCACTGGGACGAGGAATACGCCCGCGAGACGCGGTTCGGCGGGATCGTGGCGCCCCAATCGATCGCCGTCGCGCTCGATTACGGGCACGGCGCCCAGCCCGCCTGTGTCGGGCGGATCCCCGGCAGTCACCTGATCTTCGGCGGCGAGGAGTGGTGGTTCTACGGCTGCCCGGTCCGGCCCGGCGACAAGCTGTTGCAGGAACGGCGTTTTCACGACTACAAGATCGTGGAGTCGAAGTTCGCCGGTCCCACCATGCTCTCGCGCGGTGACACCGTGCACACCAATCAGCACGGGGTGCTGGTGGCGCGCGAACGATCCACGGCCGTGCGGTATCTGGCCGAGGAGGCGCGCAAGCGCGGCTTCTACAACAACCAGTACGGCGAACTGAAGAAGTGGACCACCGCCGAACTGCTCGAGGTCGAGCAGCTCCGGCACGACTGGCTGATGTCCAATCGCGCCGGTGTCTCACCGCATTTCGACGAGGTGAAGGTCGGCGATACATTGCCGCGCCGGGTGATCGGGCCGCACAGCATCGCCTCCTTCACCACCGAGTACCGCGCTTTCCTGTTCAACATCTGGGGCACCTTCCACTGGACCGCGCCCGCCGGGGTGGCTGATCCGTGGATCAACCAGGATCCGGGCTGGACCGAGGGATTCGGGTTCGACGAGGAGGGCGCGCGGATCGACCCGCGCAAACGCGACGGCCTGTATGTCGGGCCTTCACGCGGGCACATCGACGGCGACAAGGCCGACGAGGTCGGCATGGCGCGCGCCTACGGCTACGGCGCGACCATGGGCGCGTGGTGCACCGACTATCTCTCCTACTGGGCCGGGCACGACGGCATGGTGCGGCACACCAAGGCCGATTTCCGGCTGCCCGCCTTCGAAGGCGATGTGACCTACTTCGACGCCGAGGTCATCGGCAAGGAACCGGCTTCGGTCTGGGGCGTGCCGCTGGTGCAGGTCCGGGTCCGGCTCACCAATCAGGACAACGGGGTGCTGGTGGACTGCACCGCCGAGGTCGAACTGCCGTACTGATCGAACGGATCGCCATGAGCACCCAGACCCACGACGTGACCACCCGACCGGCGATCGCGACGGGGCCGCCCCTGTCCGAGGAGCCGGGTCTGGGCGCGTTGACGCTGCCCGGATTTCTCGACGAGGTGGCCGAGAAATACGGCGACCGTGAGGCTTTGGTCTTCCGGTCCGCCGGCGAGGTGACGCGCTGGACCTACACGGATCTGCGCGAGCGCGCCCTCATGGTGGCCCGAGCGTTGCGCTCGTGCGGGGTCGGTAAGGACAGCCGGGTCGGGGTGCTCATGACCAACCGGCCCGAGTGGCTGGCGGCGGTCTTCGGGATCGGGATGGCGGGCGGGGTGGCGGTCACGCTGAGCACCTTCTCCACGCCGGCCGAGCTGGATCATCTGCTCCGGGTGTCCGGGGTGTCGGTGCTGCTGTTCGAGCGGTCGGTGGCCAAACGGGATTTCGCCGCGGTGCTGACCGACCTCGAACCTGCGATCGGCTTCTCGACTCCGGGCGGGCTGCGCTCGGCGAAATACCCCTTCCTGCGGCATCTTTCGATGATCGGTGAGCCGGTCCGGGGCGGTGTCATCGAGGGCTGGGCCGGGTTCCTGGCCCGCGGCTGGTCCGAACCGGCCGAACTCGTCGAGGCGACGGCGGCCGCGGTGACGCCGAGTGACACCGCGGTGGTCTTCTTCTCCTCCGGCACCACGAGCAAGCCGAAGGGCATCCGCAGCGCGCATCGCGGTGTGGCCGTGCAGATGTGGCGCTTCCGCCGCATGTACGGCTTCGGCCCGGACGACGCGGTGCGCTGCTGGACGGCCAACGGGTTCTTCTGGTCCGGCAACTTCGGCATGGCGCTGGGTGCGACCCTGGCCGCGGGCGGATCCCTGGTCCTGCAACCGACTTTCGACGCGGAGGAGGCGCTCGAGCTGATGCAGTCCGAGCGCGTGAACTTCCCCGTGGCCTGGCCCCACCAGTGGGCTCAACTCGAATCGGCCCCCACCTGGCCGACCACGGACCTGAGCGCCCTGCGCTTCGTGGACCGCTCGCTGCCCGCGGCCACCCATCCCACGGTCACCACGACGTACACCGAACCCGGCCACGCCTACGGCAGCACCGAAACCTTCACGATCACAACGTGTTTCCCCGCGAACACCCCCGAGGACGTGATCGCCGGCAGCAGCGGCGAGGCCCTCCCCGGCGTGACCGTGAAGATCGTGAACCCGCTGACCGGCGAGATCCTCCCCCGCGGCGAGAGCGGCGAGATAGGCATCAAGGGCCCCACCCTGATGCTCGGCTACCTCGGCACTCCCCTGGACGAGACGCTCGACGCCGAGGGTTTCTTCCGCACCGGTGACGGCGGCTACCTGGACGAGTCCGGCCGCCTGCACTGGGAGGGCCGCCTGACCGACATCATCAAGACCGGCGGCGCGAACGTCTCTCCCCTGGAGATAGACGAGGCCCTGACCACCCACCCCGAGGTGAAAGTAGCCCGCACGGTAGGTATTCCACACGAAACCCTCGGCGAGATCGTCGTCGCCTGCGTGGTTCCCCACGCCGGCCACACCCCCGACCCCGAAACCCTCCGCACGTACCTCCGTGAACACCTGGCCAGCTACAAGGTCCCCCGCGAGGTCCTGTTCTTCGCCGACACCGACTTCGAATTAACTGGCAGCGCCAAGATCAAGACCGCCGACCTCCGGGAGCTGGCGGCCGCCCGCCTGCGGACGGGGACGGGGGCCGAGTAGGGCGGAACAGCACGGCGTCACGTCCGAGCGTTCTCGCCCTCAGATGAGAGGCATCTTCCCTCCATCGCGGAAGGCCCTCTGTTCCGCAGCCGTCGCGACTCTGGACAGCGGTGCCGGATCGAACATGTGGTGGAGGGGGCTGCGCCGCAACACCAGATCGGTGAGCTCGCCCACGACACGGCGCACCACCGACGGGTAGTGCCGGTAGAGCAGGACACCCCCGCCCATGTCGCTGCTCATGCCCGAGGGCCAGAACTCCGGTCGCGCGCCTACGACCAGGAATCGGAATCCGAGTCCCTCGGGCTCGGAACGTGCGGCGGCGAACGCCTCGAACACGTTGAATCCGACCCCTCGCCACTCACCCTCGCGGCCGTCGTCGAGGAACACCAGGTAGTCCCGGCGGCTTGCATGACAGCCGACCTTGACCGTCCACGTCCGAGCGTCCCCCTGGGTGGTGCAGACCTGGATACCCACCGGATACCAGTCCTCATATCCGTCGGTGTCATCGTGCGTCATTGAATCCCCTATTGGCGCAACACAGTCCACCGTTCAAGTCGAACGACGCCGGCCACACCGGAAGCTAGCAATACGCCGCTGTCCTGCGAAGACCCCAGAGTCGCTGGCGCGGCTCGGGCAGTACCCGGCGAGTTCGAACGTGACCGCCCGTGCACCGCGCGATCGGGCACGCCCCGACGAGCGCTCGATCCTGGCCCGGCGCGAGTTCGCGATCCAGAAACCCCGGATGTCGACATCCGGGTGTCGGCTCCGACGTTTCAGGTGAGGATGGGTCGGTCGGGCGCATCCGCGATGGCGAAGGAGCCGTGATGAAGTACGTGATCCTGATTCATTCCAACCCGCAGCCGTGGGGTCATCCGACGAGCGACTTTCTGCCCGAGTACCGGGAGATGTCGCAGGCGGACCGGGACCGGGTGAACTCCGATTTCGAGAAGTTGCTCGGCGAGATGCAGGAGAAGGGCGAGCTGGTGACGGGCGAGGCGCTCGGAGCACCGGAATCGTCGCGGCTGTACCGGTGGGGCGACGGCAAGCCGCTGGTGACCGACGGACCGTACTCGGAGTCCAAGGAACACCTGGCGGGACTTTTCCTGATCGACGTCGAGAACCACGCTCGCGCGGAGGAGATCGCAGCGCAGTTCGCCGGTCCCGGAGAGACGGTCGAGTTGCGGCCCGCGATGTGGCCGGGTGGCGACGACCAGTGAGCGACCGGGTGGTGCAGGACGTGTGGCGGCGTGAGTCGCCGCACGTCCTGGCCGCTCTGCTGCGCAGGCACGGCGACTTCGGCGACTGCGAGGACGCGGCCCAGGAAGCGGCGGAGGCGGCAACGGTCCAATGGGCTCGCGACGGGGTTCCCTCGGATCCGCGCGGCTGGCTCATCACCGTGGCGTCGCGACGCATGATCGACCGAATGCGGGCCGACCGCGCCCGGGTGGGACGGGAGGAAGCCGTCGCCGTCGCACAGCCGAGTGACGCGCACACCTCGCCCGCGGCGGACCAGCCGGCCACCGACGATGACGACATGCTGCGCATGCTCGTGCTGTGCTGCCACCCGAGCCTGAGCCGCCCCTCGCAGGTGGCCCTTACTCTGCATGCCGTGTGCGGTCTGGGCACCGCCGAGATCGCCGCTGCCTATCTCGTTCCGCAGCGCACCATGACCCAGCGCCTGACCCGAGCACGCTTCACCCTGCGCGCGACCGGCGCGGTGTTCGAGCTGCCGAACCGGACTGATCTGCCCGACCGGGTCGCCGCGGTTCTCGATGTGTGCCATCTGCTGTTCACCGAGGGCCACACCCGCTCCACCGGTGCCAACCTGACGGATTGGTCGCTGACCGAGGAGGCGATCCGGCTCACCCGCCAATTGCATTGCGCGATACCCGATCACGACGAGGTGTCCGGGGCGCTCGCCCTGATGCTGCTTACCCACGCTCGCGCGGCGACCCGGACGACCGACGGCGACCTCGTACCGCTCGCCGAACAGGACCGGTCGCAGTGGGATCGCGACCTGATCGCAGAAGGTGTCGCCATCCTGGAACGTGTACTACCGCGCGGCCACGTCGGCCGGTTCCAGCTGCAAGCGGCGATAGCCGCGGTGCACGCCGAGTCCCCCACCTGGGAAGACACGGACTGGCCTCAGATCAGCATCCTCTACGCGATGCTCGACCGCGTGGCCCCCGGCCCCATTGTGACCCTCAACCGCGCCGTCGCCGTGGGCATGGCGTTCGGCCCCCAACAGGGCCTGGACCTCCTCACGCCCCTGCTCGACAACCCGTCGATGCGCCGCCACCACCGCACCCACGCGGTCCGCGCCCACCTGCTGGAGATGCTGGGCGGCGATCCCGCCGCGCTGGACAGCTACCGCCGGGCCGCGCAATTGGCGACGAGCGTCCCCGAGCAGCGCTACCTCAACGGTCGCGTGCGCCGCCTCACCACCGAAACCTGACCGCTCTCAGAAGTTTTCGTTCAGCGAGGCGCAGGCGCCAGGGGTGAGGTAATGGGAGGAAGCTCTGGATTGACGGGCTCGGTCGGCAACTCACCGAAGTACCAGAGAAGTGCGAATCCCAAGACCATACCCAAGAGGTAGAGCGCGCAGAGTTCGAGCACCCGGTTGTAAATCGAGGCAATCAGACCGAGCAGGGTTCTGACCTTCCGATACGCGTAAAACATACGCCGCCTATGCATTACGGCCTGGTCGGACATCCCAATGCTCCATCACCGTGAGGGTTCACCTGCCGTATCACCGCGCTATTGACCGGCGTTACCGATCGTGTTCGCCACCGTGAGAGCCATATTCGGCGGCTCCGGACGTTCCACCGGCCTCGGACCGGCACGGCCGCTAGACCTTTCGCGGGCTCAGCGCCGGCTGGTTCGGTCAGCGCGGTACGCGGCAATATGGTGCGTTCCGCTCACCAGCGCATCCCAACAAGGCGGGTGTTTGCTAAGTGGTTCCGGACAGTTGAAGATCAGCGCGAGGTCTCTAAATACTCACAGTTCAGAGCAGTTTTCTCGGGGAAATTCCGGGTAACGAGCACGTTTGCCGACTCGATTGGCCTCATACATGGTTTTCAACGTGAGGAGTTCGACATGAGTACGTGTTCACGATGGATCGGCGCGGTGGTGGTTGCGGCTGCGGTATGTATCGGCGGCGGGTCCGTGGCCTCCGCCCAGTCCCTCGGACTCTCCGGCGGCCTGGGGTGCTCGGGCCCGAACTGCGGGTTGAGCGGCAGTCTCGGGGGCTCCGCAGGGGGCGGTGCCGGCATCGGTGGCAGCATGGGTTGCTCCGGCCCGAACTGCGGGTTGAGTGGTGGTGCTGTCGCGGGCGGCGGCGGTGCCGGTGCGGGAATCGGTGGTGCCCTCGGGTGCACCGGCCCGAAGTGCGGGTTCAGCGGCAATCTCGGGGGAGCTATCCGATAGTGGCCGCCCATCCCGCACAGCCGTGCGAGACCCTGCATGAGTTCGACTGCCGTGCGCGCCGGGCAGATTGACGGCGCGCGCGACCGATCTCCAGGACCGGATCGACGCGGCCCTGGAAATCATCGGCACCGAAGCACTCTGTAGCCAGGCGAAGACTCCTGGGTCACAGCGTGAAACGCTCGCCCTTCGTCGCCCACAACACGCGCCCCCGGTGCGTCAGCCGCCAGCCGCCCTCGGCGCAGTCCTCGACCAACCCGCGCGCCCGCAACCGAGTCACGATGCGACACACCGATTCCGGGCTCAGATAGAGACCGGGTCCCTGTTCCGGTGCGGCAACCATGGCGGCCAGGCTGTCGACGGACTCGGCGGTACCTGCCGCGTTCACCGCGCCCAGGACCGCGTAATCGAGCAGCGCCAAGGGCGTCACGCTGGGCATCCATGTCTCCCACCGAAATACCGGGCATAGGTCCGGCGAGGCGCAACCGTTTCCACATCGCAGCAGTGCATCAGCCGGTCGAGGGTCAACTCGTCCAGGTGCGCACTCGACGGCACGATCACCGCGTCCACATCGGCCCCACGCACCGTCTCGACCAGACCGAGGACGCAGTACCCGGGCACCCAGATCAACTGATACCCGAGTCGGCGCGCGAGTCTGCGACACTGCGCCTCATCCCAGCCAACGGCGGCCGTCACATCGTCGTTCACATACCCCAGGGCTGTCGGCTCCCGCCTCATGACTCACGACCTTCCACCAATCGCGCCGCCGGAAATACTCGGACGAAACGGTCGAAACCGTCCGACGGCGAACCTGATTCAAGGGTCCCGAAACCGAGTTCGCTATCCCAGCCATGGCGGGTGTACAGAAGGAATACGCTTCGCACACAGACCATTGCGGCCACGAGGCGGGAGTGGCGATGATCGTGCACCAGTGGACCCGGACCGAGGTCCGGGCCTTGCGTAAGGCGGCACTGCGGCAAACCCAGGAGGAGTTCGCCGACACCGTCGGGTATGTCACGCCGACGGTGAAGAAGTGGGAGCGCTCAACCGAAAGTCGGCCGGTTACAGGCCGATCCGCCGAAGCGCTGGACACGATCCTGGCCCGGCTCGACCCCGCGCAGCTCGCTCGGTTCTCCGCGGCGATTTCGCTCCCGCTGCGGATGGAGACGCGTCCCAGCCCGATCGATGGCAACCTCGTAGTGAGTGTTCAGGAGCTCGATCTCCCACAGGGTGAGGACGGGGACGCGGTGAAGCGACGGGAATTCGGCAAGCTGGTCGCGGCCGGCGCCACGACGACCTTTATCGGCAGCGATACCCCCCACATCGGCCGATCGGATGTGCAACGGCTCATGGACGCCGTTGCCGCTCTCACCCAGGAAGATCAGCGCATCGGCGGCGGACAACTGGTCGACTTCGCTTTGAAACAGCTATCCAAGGCCAAACATCTGCTCGATACCGGGTCCTATGACATCGCCACGGGCAACGCATATACCAGCGCCGTAGGCGAACTCGCCGCCCAAGCAGGCTGGCTCGCCTACGACGCCGACCGGCACGGGGTCGCGCGACGCTGCTACTCGGACGCCCTCGCACTGGGCGCGGAAGCGAACGACACCAACGTCATCACCCACGCCTGCCTGTCCTCCGCCACGCAGATGATCACACTGTCGCGCACGGGCGCCGGAAGCCCTTTCCACGCCCTCAAACTCATCGACCGTGCCCGAAACCTGGTGCGCGGCGGGCCACCGGGCCGCGTCCACGCACTGATCGCCGTTCGCGATGCGCAGGCATACGCCGCGCTACTGGATCGGCCCGCATTCGAGCGCGCGATCGGAACGGCATGGCGTGAACTCGACTACGCGATCGCACACGAACCGATCGATGCCTGCCCGCAGTGGCTCCGGTTCGTCGATCACCAGGAGATCCTCGGACACGAAGCCCGCGGATCCGCGGATCTCGGCGACTTCGATCGCGCGTTCACACTGTTCGACACGGTCGCCGCCGAACAGGGCAACGACCGCAACGACGCGAACCTGCGCGCCTGGACGGCAGTCACCCACGTCCGCCGGGGCGATCTCACCGAAGCGGTGAATCACGCCCTGCCCGTTGTCACGGACTTCGCGGATCTGTCCTCGCCGCGAACACTGAGGGTTCTCGAACCTGTCAGGCACGCCGTCGATCGGCTCGCGATCGGCGGAGACTTCCGGCACCAATTCGACACCCTGGCAGAGAAAGTGATCACCGCATGACACTGCCCGAGGGCCTGCGATTTCAGCACCTGACCGCTGCCCGAGCGCGGGAGCAAAGCGAAACCGTCGAGGACGTGTTTCGCCGCTCGTACGTGGAGGCGATCGACGCCGGTGACCCGTTCGAGGCGCCGGCGGAGTTCATGCGCCGCTTCGACGCGTACACCAACCCCACGCGCGCGGGTGACTTCGAGCTCGTGTTCGCCTACCTCGATGGCAAAGCCGTAGGACAAACGTGGGGTTGGCCGCTGGTACCGGACACGGTGTGGTGGAGGATATCTCGCCTCGAGATCGCCGACGACGACCTGGCCGCATTCATCACCGAAACCGGTGACCGAACTTTCGCGTTGAGCGAGATCATGGTGTGCAGCGAATACGCGGGGCGCGGGATCGCACGCGCACTACAGGACGAGTTACTCGGCGGCCGTGGAGAACAACGCGCGACACTGCTCGTCGACCCGCAGAACGCACGCGCGTACGAACGCTATTCGCGCTGGGGCTGGCGGAAAGTCGGCACGATGCGACCGGACTGGCCGGACGCACCCACTTTCGACGTTCTGGTTCGTAGTCTCGTGTCGCCCAACGCATCCCCATGCCGATAGGCGTTGGACGACACCGCACCGGGCTGGGCCATCCGCGGCATGACCATCAGCGCCGCTTCGGCTTTCACTCCTCCGCGAGCAAGAACTGTGCGACGACGTCCAGAAAGACCCAGATATCGCCGATCTCGTACGTGTCCGGCTCCTCGCTACCGCCCAGAAACGGGTACGGCGTGGCGATGTAGACCTGTTCATCATCGAGAGGACCGAGAATTCTCCGGATCTTCCCGACATGGCCGGACAACAGGATGACCGACGTGAAATAGGAATCGCGCACGATCGTGTCGACGAACTCCGTCGTCGTGGGGAACACTCCGTAGTTCTTCCCGGCAGCGTCGTATGGATACAACACGCCGTGTTCACCGGTTGCGCGATTGACGACGAAGACATGACCCAGATCCGAATACCCCACGACCGTGTCGAACTGGGGGAAGTGCGGTACCCAACGTGGCATGGCTGTGGCCATCGCAGTGGGTTCGATCATTCGGAAACAGTCGCCGGTCACAGGCCATTCAAGCATGCGAGGCAACAGATTTCGATCTAGAGGCCCGGGACGGGCCACAGTTCGACGGAGCTTCGTCCCTGTAGACGCTCGACACCGAGCCGCATCGAGCGACATTCACACACGCCGCTGTGCGCGCTGATCGCATTGACCAACCCGGGAGCAAAGATCAACGAGCCGAGCTAGTCCCGCGTCGGCTCTTTGCATCGTGTTATCGCGCGGGTCGTCGGTTCGGGCTGGGTTTCAGCAACGAGAGCCTCTTTCACCGGGCAGGAGTACGAGCGTGAGGACTGCGGCGGATGTCGTCCGACGCACTATCGGGTCAATAGTTGCGTACTTGTGCACCTAACTGAGATGGTTGGTGCGAGGACCGGAAGCACACGACGGCCCACTATACGTGCATAACTGCGCACCCATTGACACGCGGTGGCGGGGTCGGGTGCTGTCTCAGGGAGGCCAGCGTGATCGAGGTACTGCGGCATCAGCGGTTCCGCCGGATGTTCACCGCCCAGGTGGTGGCACTGATCGGGACCGGGTTGCTCACCGTGGCGCTGGGCCTGCTCGCCTACGACCTGGCCGGCAGCGACGCCAGCGCGGTGCTCGGTACCGCGCTGGCAATCAAGATGATCGCCTATGTCGTTGTCGCGCCGGTGATCTCGGCGCTCACCGACCGTGTCCCTCGCCGCGTGCTGCTGGTGTCCGCCGACGCGATTCGCGTGGTGATCGCGCTCGCGCTCCCGTTCGTGGCTCAGGTGTGGCAGATCTACGTCCTGATCTTCGTGCTGCAGGCGGCGTCTGCGACCTTCACCCCGGCGTTTCAGGCGGTGATTCCCTCGATCCTGGTGCGGGAGGAGCAGTACACCAAGGGCCTGTCGCTCTCGCGCCTGGCCTACGACCTGGAATCGCTGCTGAGCCCGGTGCTCGCGGCCGCCCTGCTGACGCTGATCAGCTACAACCTGTTGTTCGTCGGCACCGCCGCGGGATTCGTCGTTTCGGCGATCATGGTGCTCGGCACCCCGCTGCCCCGGCCGGCACCGGCCGATCGTTCGGTTCCGTTGGTCCGGCGCATCAGCCAGGGCGCGCGAATCATGTTCGCGCGCCCGGTCCTACGCGGTTTGCTGGCGATGAATCTGGCGGTGGCCGCAGCGACCGCGCTGGTCGTGGTGAACACCGTCGTGTACGTGCGCGATCTGCTGCACGGACCCGAATCCGCGGTCGCGCTCGCGTTGGGCTGCTACGGGGCGGGCTCGATGATCGTCGCGCTCGGGGTACCCCGCCTGCTGACCATCGTGCCCGACCGGCAACTGATGCTCACCGGCTGCGCGATTTTGCCGGCGGGGCTGGCGGCCGCGGCGCTGATCCCCGCACTCGACCCGGCGCCCATCGCGGGCTGGACGCTGCTGGCCGGGGCGTGGATGGCATTGGGCGCGGGCACCTCCCTGATCAACACCCCGTCCGCGCGGCTACTGCGCGCTCAGTCCGACACCGACACTCGTACAACAGTGTTCACCGCTCAGTTCTCCCTGTCGCACGCCTGCTTCCTGCTCACCTACCCCATCGCGGGCTGGGTCGGCGCGAGCATGGGCCAGCTCGTCGCGGCGATCATCGCGAGCCTGCTGGCTACACTGGCCGGATTGACCGCCGCACAGGCGTGGCCGGTCGATACTCCCTCGGGAATCGAGGCGACGACCGCGACAGGGAGGTAGCTGGATGGGCAGGAGCGGCCGGATCCCCGCTGCAGACGCGCACGCGAGTCTGGAGCACAGTTTCGAGGTCGATGACGCTCGCCTCACCGCGGCCACCGACGCGTTCCGCATGCTGTCGGACCCCACCCGCCTGCACATCCTGTGGCTGCTCACCCACGGCGAAGCCGACGTCACAGCCCTCACCGAAGCCTGCGGCGCCTCCCGCACCGCCGTCAGCCAGCACCTGGCCAAACTCCGCTTCACCGGCATGGTCACGACCCGCCGCGAAGGCCGGCACATCATCTACGAAATCCGCGACGGTCACCTCGCACGACTCATCCACGAGGGCCTGAACCTGGCCGACCACATCGTTACCGGCGAACCATCCCACGGCTGATCGGCGGATAGTTCGGTTCACGTCGGAACTCGACGATCACGACCGCGTGCGGTCCACGCGCTCATGCACCGTGAGCAACAAGTGATCCACCCTGGTCACCCAATCAGCCGGTGCCCCCGGCGTCTGGGTTAGGTCGAACAGCAACTGCTGAGCCAGATCCCGCAGCTTCGTGCTCGTCTCGCGTGAGCGCCAGCGCAGCACCTCGAACGCCTGGGTCTCGGTGATGCGGTAGATGCCCATCAGCGCGCCCTTCGCCTGTTCGATCACCACCCGCGCCTCGAGGAGTTCGGGCAGCACGCTGTCCAGGGTGTCCTTCTCGGCCGCGGCCAGGGTGTCGGTGAGGTCGATGTAGTAGCCGGTGGTGCCGACCACCTTGCCGTCGGGATCGGTGATGCCGTCCGAGATCAGCAGCACGGGATGGATCCGGCCGTGGGTGTCGACGAACCTGTGCCTGCTCGAGAACGGTTTGCCGTTGTTCAGCGACCGGGTGATCGCCTCAGCCACCACGGCCCGGTCCTCCGGATGTTTGTGCGAGAGCAGCAATTCGGTCGTGGGCTCGACCTGACCGGGGACGTACCCGTGCATCAGGTACACCTCCGGGGACCACTCCCAGCGCTTGGTGGCGAACCAGAACCGGAAGCTGCCGAAGCCCGGGCCGGTCACGACCGCCGGTGCGTTCTGCCCTTGCGATGTGGTGGGCTCGACAGCGAAGTCGGTCATTGCACCCCTTTTTCGGCCGGCTTTGGTCTGCTCACGGCCCGTCGATTCGACGGAGCAGACGTGTCGTTGACAATCACAGTCAGCTTCTCGATCGGGAACGGGTGCGGTCTACCGGCTTTCACGCAAGGTGGGTACGCGAAAAACGAACTGCCGGGGTTTAGTGGCCCAGCCGACGCAGGGTGTGGTGGGGAGGTTCGCCGTAGGCCGCGCGATAGTCCGCCGCGAAACGACTCATATCCGCGAAACCCCACCGCAGCGCGACCCCGGTCACCGTCGTCGCGTCACCGGCGACCGCGCGCAGCAGATCGGCGCGGGCCAGCTCGAGGCGGACTCTGCGCAGATAGCGCATCGGCGTGGTGTGCAAGTGGCGGCGGAACGCCAGCTGCAGCGAGCGCACCGAAACATGTGCGGCACGGGCGATGTCGGCGACCCCGATCTCCAGGTCCGGATTGGACTCGATGAACGCGGTCGCGCGCCGCACGGCCGCGGGGACGGCATCGACTCGATCTTCGGAGCGCACGGTCCCGGCTTCGGGATCGAAGACCGCGACGAACGTCGCCGACAGCATGCGGCTCGCGGCATCGAGCACCAGCGGCGTCGTGATCGCGTCGGCGGACAGCACGGTCTCGGTGATGTAGTCGACGGTGCGCACCCACTGCTTGGCCGCGGCCGGCGCGATCGGATCTGTCCGGTAGCGACGTGCCAGGGCCGCGCCGGGTTCGTCGCCGACCTGATCGAGCAGACCGAAACTCAGCAGCGTCGCCTGCGTTCGCGCGCCGTCGACCACCGTGCGGTACGACTCCCCCGGCAGCGTCAGGAGCATGACGTCACCGGGGCAGGCACGCGCCGAGTGCGCGGCGGTGTCGATCGACACCGTTCGCTCGAGCACTCGAAGGACGGTCAGGGTCTCGAGCGGATCCACGTCGAAGTCGTGCGTGAGGGTGTTGGAGTAGTGGTCGAACTGGATCTCACCGATATCGATGCGGTCCTGGGTCATTCGAAATCCGTCGCTACCGCCGGTGACCCGCAGCCGGTTCTCGGCGTACGCGGCGGCGACCAGCGCCTCCCCCTCCTCCCGGTTGCGCGTATCGAACCCCGAACGCACCGGCGCATGCACAACGCACCTCCACTTGTGCGGGCCGCGCACCACCGCGACCCGATCCGGCCACCCATCATCAGGCTGACCAAATTACTGCCCCGCGCTCCCGGCGCGACAGGTAGATCCGGCAGCCGAGCAGCTCGCAACCATCTCCCCGGGCCGCAGAGTTCACCGGGGGTTCGTTTGTCCTCCGGATTCGATATCTGTCAATATCGACACATGTCTAAGTCACCGGTCGAGATCCCGCTCGTCGCCGCGTGCGATCCCGCACCGTTCGTTCGTGAGCCGTTGTCGGCCGAAGCCGCCGCCGAGTTGGCGGCCGTGTTCAAGGCGCTGTCGGACCCCATGCGATTGCGCCTGCTGTCCTCGATCGCGAGCCGCGCCGGCCAGGAGGCGTGCGTATGCGACCTGTCCGCGGGCATCGACCTGACCCAGCCGACCATTTCCCACCACCTCAAGGTGTTGCGCGAGGCCGGGCTGCTCACCAGTGAACGCCGCGCGTCCTGGGTGTACTACCGCGTGGTTCCCGAAGCATTCCAACGCCTTTCGCAGGCGTTGGCGCATGACACCGCCGGAGCCTCCGCATGAGCGGTGTGGACGGCGTGGTCGGCAGACTATCCACCCTGGATCGATTCCTGCCGGTATGGATCGGTGTGGCCATGGCCGCGGGTCTGCTGCTTGGGCGACTGATCCCCGGCCTGGGCGACGCGCTGAGCGCGGTCGAGATCGACGGCATCTCGCTGCCGATCGCGATCGGGCTGCTGATCATGATGTACCCGGTGCTGGCCAAGGTGCGCTACGACCGTCTCGACTCCGTCACCGGCGACCGCAAACTCCTGCTGAGCTCCCTGGTCCTGAACTGGGTCCTGGGCCCGGCCCTGATGTTCGCCCTGGCCTGGCTGCTGCTCCCGGACCTGCACGAATACCGCACCGGTCTGATGATCGTCGGGCTGGCGCGCTGCATCGCCATGGTCATCATCTGGAACGACCTCGCCTGCGGCGACCGCGAAGCCGCCGCGGTGCTCGTGGCCTTGAACTCTGTTTTCCAGGTCATCATGTTCGCCGTGCTCGGCTGGTTCTACCTGTCGGTGCTGCCGGGTTGGCTCGGCCTGGAGCAGACCACCATCGACGCCTCGCCCTGGCAGATCGCCAAGTCCGTGGTCATCTTCCTCGGCATTCCGCTGCTCGCGGGATTCGCGACCCGCGTACTCGGCGAACGCGCCAAGGGCCGCGACTGGTACGAATCGACGCTGCTGCCGAGGATCGGCCCGTGGGCGCTGTACGGCTTGCTGTTCACGATCGTGATCCTGTTCGCCCTGCAGGGCAGGCAGATCACCTCCCAGCCGCTGGACGTGGTGCGGATCGCGATCCCGCTGCTGATCTACTTCGCGGTGATGTGGGGCGGCGGTTACCTACTCGGCGCGGTTCTCGGTCTCGGGTACGCGCGCACCACCACCCTCGCGTTCACCGCCGCGGGCAACAACTTCGAACTCGCCATCGCGGTGGCCATCGCGACGTACGGCGCGACTTCGGGGCAGGCCCTCGCCGGGGTGGTCGGCCCGCTGATCGAAGTCCCGGTTCTGGTCGTGCTCGTGTACGTCTCCCTCGCCCTGCGTGACCGGTTCCGCGACGGCGGGGTTGGTGCGGTCTCGAGCGGGACACCGACGGGATCTACCCACCGAGCCGGCGAAACCGTCCCCTCTCCGAAAGGCCGTGCAGGCTGATGATTTCCAAGCCGAGTGTGTTGTTCGTGTGCGTGCACAACGCCGGCCGCTCACAGATGGCGCAGGGGTTCCTGGCCGCACTCGCCGGGGACTCGATCGAGGTCCGCTCCGCGGGCAGCGCTCCGGGCGAGTCCTTGAACCCGGCCGCGGTCGCCGCGATGGCCGAAGTCGGCATCGACATCACCGGCCAGACTCCGAAGGTCCTGCGACCGGACACCGTCGAGTCCTCGACCGTGGTGATCACCATGGGCTGCGGGGACGCGTGCCCGTACTTCCCGGGTGTGGACTACCGGGACTGGAAGCTCGACGATCCGGCCGGGCAGGGCATCGAGGCGGTGCGACCGATCCGCGATGAAATCCGCACTCGGGTAGCGGAATTGATCGCCGAGCTGGTGCCGGGGCGGGAGTGAGCGAGCGGGCGGGCACCGACATGGCG